>JADGBM010000147.1 GCA_015231515.1 Desulfobulbaceae bacterium | reverse complement strand
GATGAAGCCTTTTGTTTTTACTATCAGGACAATTTTGATATCTTGGAATCTCTGGGTGCAGAGCTTGTTTTTTTTAGTCCTTTACGCAATACAGACCTCCCTCCAGACATCGACGGCCTCTATTTAGGCGGCGGCTACCCTGAACTCTACGCCAGTGATTTGTCTGAAAACACCACGATGCTCACGCAAATCAAACAGTGGTCCTCAACCAACCGGCCATTATATGCTGAGTGCGGCGGTTTCATGTATTTAACCGAAGGAATTTTCGACCATCAGAAAAACTTCTGGCCACTGGCCGGTATCTTTCCAGTAAGGTCGCACATGCACAATCGCCTGGCCAAACTGGGCTACCGCACAGTATCAACCAGCGGAGCAGACTGTATTTTTGGTTCCAATAAGACACTCCAGGGTCATGAATTTCACTATTCAACCATTGACGAAATGCCTGCCAGCGTCAACAGAGCTTTCACCTTTGATACTGGGGTTCAAGAAGGCTATATAACCAACAACACCCTTGGCACCTATCTGCATCAACACTTTGGAGCAGATCCAGGCATAGCAGAGAACTTCATTAATTTTTGTCAGAGAAATAGTCTGTGCCAATGAGTCGATCTGTTCCTGTCGAAGTGGGCGTTCACTGCCCATACACAGACCCAGATGACGATCAGGAATCGTAAAGGTGTCGTTACGATGGAGTGCGCCTAAAATTGGAGTCTTACAGTTGGCTGTTATGGACTCTTGCAGGAGTGTAAGATGGCGCTCACTTCCTACCCTGTTAAGGATGATTCCGGCAAGTTTGAGATCGGGATCGAAGCTCTCGAAACCTTTAACAACTGCCGCAATACTTTCAGCGCAGGAACGGGTATCAACAATAAGAATCACCGGGAGGCTAAGCTCTTTGGCAAGGGTAGCGCCACTGCCCTCGGCACCGTCAAACAGGCCCATGACGCCTTCAATTACCGAAACCGACTGCGCTGAATGGGTCTGGAAACAGTGTCTGACAAAAGTTCTGCCGCACATGCGGATATCAAGATTGCGTGAGACCTTGCCGGTGATGAACTGGTGCAAGGTAGGGTCTATAAAATCGGGGCCGCATTTGAACGGTTGCACCGAGAGCCCTTTGTGCATGAGAGCAGCAAGCAAGCCCAAGGTAATAGTCGTTTTGCCGGCGCCACTGTGTGTTGCCGCCAGCAAAAAACCCTTGCCCTGGGTGGTATGTGAAGAAGTTGTGGGCATAGTTTAGCGAAAAACCTCAGGGTAAAGACATCTGCCGATTGTCTCTATCCCTTCAAGTAAGCGAACTGTCGGTCGGGAGACGATAGCTTCGTCGACGATACAGATGGTATCGTTTTCTATGGCCTTTATGGCCTTAAAGCCTGGTTCGTTTTTTATGATTTCTTCAGTGATACGATTCATTTTGCCGTTTTGGGCCAGGAATACGTCAATTTCGCGGGACTTTGAAAGGATTTTTTCTTTGCCGTAGTAGGCGATGTTGGTGTCGCGGACGATTTCGGCATCGGCGGCTATATTGATTCCTCCCGCGGTTTCCAGGGCAAAGACTGTAATGCTTCCAGGTGAAAATGTTTTCATCTTTTTGTGAATGGCTTCAAAGTAGACCTTCTGACGGGTCTCCGGTGAGATTGTCGCAACCTTTTCAGTTATTCCAGCTACTCTAATTTTAAAGTGCCTAATCAGCTCTTCTGCTTGAGCAGCTCTGCCAGTCAGCGTGCCTAATGTTCGCCAATAGGAATAGGTCTCGGCAATTGAAGTAGGTTGTAGCGAGATTACGACGATACCTGCCAGGTTGAGTTTGCTGATCAGATCAGGGTAGGCCCGGTAAATCATGGGTCGCACCAGAACAAGATCGGGCAGGGCGGCAATGAATTTCTCCGGGTCTTCCCGGTAATGGAATTTAGGTTTTTCCCTGGTCTGTTGGGGATAGGTGTCGTTTTTTGAGACGCCAATAATCTCCTGGTCAAGGCCCAAAGCAAAGAGGTTCTCAGTGTGAGCAGGGTACAGAGAAATGATCCTGGTAAAAGGTTTAGCAAAGCTGATCTCTGCCCCGCTCTGGTCTGTTATCGACTCTGCCCGAACCGGTTCTGCCTGGCTGAAGACCGAAGCCATTAATCCTGTGAATACCAAACAAGACAATAATAGCAGGGGATTGAGATATGTTGTTTTATTGTTTTTCATAAGTCGAGAGTGTAGGGGTTTCCATTTTTACCTGAATTGAAAATCCCCCTACGTCCCCCTTTAAAAAGGGGGATTGAGGGGGATTTAACGAAAACTGAAAAATACTCACAGGTATCGTAGCTGTATTACTATCTAAAGACCGCACGCAGTGCGCTAAGCTCTTACATCCTGACGGAATACGACTATGGGCGAAATTATAAAAATTTACTTTAAGCATTGGCAACTCCCCGATATTGATAGGCAATCTGGTAGGCCTCTGAAAACTCATTGAAATAGGCCTGACAGTTAATCCCGAAAACAGCATGAAGGGATTCCGGGGTTAAAACCTCTTCGGGGGTTCCGATTGCTGCGATTTTTCCCTGTTCAAGAAGGATGATTTCATCGCAAAAGGCTGCCGCAAAATTAAGATCATGAATGGCGGCAATCACAGAGCCGCCTTTGCTTGTAACCCTGTCCTTAACCACTTGAAAAATGTGAATACTGTGATGAATGTCGAGGTTTGAGGTTGCTTCATCAAGAATAAGCACATTCGTTTCCTGGGCTAATGCGCGTGCGACTACAACTCGTTGTTTTTCACCCCCGCTTAACTGGGTGACGAATCGTTTGCGCAGTTTGACAATATTCAACTGCTCCATTATCTCATGGACAATTGCCAGATCGTGTTCACCGGGATTTGCAAAGCGCGGTATATGAGGATGACGCCCCATAAGTATCAACTCTTCAACGGTAAAATCAAAATTCATACCAAATTCCTGTGGTACCAGGGCGATCTCTTTCGCTAAGCTGCGCCTCTCCCAAGCCTTTAAACTCTTTGTTTTAAAGGTGACCGTACCAGATGCCGGTTTGAGATTGCCGAGCAGCAAGTCAAGCAGCGTGGTTTTGCCGCTGCCATTAGGCCCTATGAGTCCGTAGAACTTGTTGGTGTCGAGGCTGATTGAAATATCCTGCAAAGCCTCTGTCGTACCGTAGGCGCATGAAATATTGTTGAGAGTGAAGAGATTCATATTATTTGCCCAACTGTCTTTGCCTGAAGATATAACAGAAAAAAGGGCCGCCAATAAGGGCTGTTAAAACGCCGATAGGAACTTCAGATGGTAAAACAGCACGGCTGAAGGTGTCGGCCATCAGCAAAAGTATCGCGCCGGCCAAAGCCGAGGCTGGGATGAGTTTTCTATTGTCAGGGCCGGTGATAAATCGCATCAGATGCGGAATAATCAGACCGATAAAGCCGATAATTCCAGAAACAGAAACGCAAATTGCTGTAATAAGCGAAGCGGTTGTCAGCAAAATCTTTCTGGTTCCAACGGTATCAACCCCAAGCGAATCGGATGTGCGTACACCCATAGACATGATGTTCAGGTCTCGGCTATAGAACATGGCAACTAGAAAGGTCAGTAGGGTAAAGACCAGAGTTAGGAGTACATCCGACCAGGTTTTTGAGGCGAAGCTGCCCATCAGCCAGAAGATGATTACCGAGACCTGTTCATCGGCGAGATGTTTAATGAAACCGATACCCGCAGAAAGTATTGCCGCAACGATAACGCCTGAAAGAATAAGGGTGTTGGATGAGAACCTGCCGTCAACTGAAGAGAGATATAAAACAGACAGAAGGGCCAGCATTGCGCCGCTAAAGGCAAAAAGACCAACAGAGAAACTGCCTAACATAGTGATATTGATAACCAGCGCTAGGGCGGCACCGAAGGCGGCCCCAGAGGAAACACCCAAGGTGTAGGGGTCTGCCAGTGGGTTTAATAGAATTGCCTGAAAAACAACTCCGGCAATTGCCAACCCGCCGCCAACAATTGCTGCAGTTAATATGCGCGGCAGGCGCACATCTAAAATGACCACAGGAAAGAGGGGATTTATTTCAGGACTGACTTCGCCGCCGAAAATCCGGGCTAAGAGTACCTGCAGCACGTCGCTGGTCGGAATCTTTATATAACCCATGCCCGTAGATATGATGATGGTCAGGGCAATGGAGATTAGAAGTGCGATAATGAGCAAGGTATATCGGGAATATTCAGGCAAGGAATCCTCCCAGTAGACAAAAAAGAACTCCCATGCCGATCATAATAAAATCAAGGGCTTTGTAGCGTAAATAGGCCAGCGACGATAGGGTGATCACGATAAGCAGTAAGGATACTGCATCAGTAAGCACTACCCAGAGACGGCTTGTGCCGGAGGCTTTATGCAGTTTATTGAAATACGCGAAGGGCTCGCTGTCGTGTTTAGTTACTGTCTCCATCTGTCCGGTTTCAGGGGTAATAATATAGGTTGTTTTGCCGTGGGAACCATAAAGAAATTCAATGGCGTTGTCCTGGCGAATGCGGATTATTTTAGGGTCGTCATTACGGTTAATCTGTTTTTTGTAATGATCAATAAAGGTGTTTATTGGTGTGGCGTCAAGCGGTGTAATAGTGTGGAATGTTGAGCTTTTTTCTATGAAAAAGTCAAATGATTGTCTGTGGTTTAATAGTATTCCGGTTAGGCTGTAAAAAAGTACAAAAACAGCAATGAACAGCCCACCCCAACGGTGTATTTTGTAGAGAAATTTATTTGTTGAGAGTGATGATAGGGACACTTTGGGGTTTCCTCAAACAGATCAATAAATTCGAGGATATCCCTGTTTATCCACAAAATAGGGGAACCGGACTCTGTCCATGAGCTTACGGTTATGACTTACAGGCAGGTCTTCTGACTCCCTCTCCATTAAAGCGGCCTTCCCATCATTACATTTTGCGCAGGTAATGCTGTTGCGCGACGACAGTGGCACACGATGGCTGAAATGGTTGCTGATAAATCAGCGGAGGTTACAGCGGAGGGCCCGTTCCCGAGTTACACGAGATTCCCTTTTACTGTCCAGTGGTGTGTCGCACGTGCAGTGTGACCTGGACACCTGTATCGACACTTTTAGTCGGAAAAGAGTCGAAAGTCAATATGCACATCGATGGCTCGATTTTATGGTGAAGGATTTAGTGGCTTTTTTGATGGTATCAATTTGTAGACAAAAGAGAGAAACGGCTGCAAAAAAATCAACGAAATATCAAAAAAAGTGAACAAAAGTCAAAAGCGGACTTGACCCCTTCAGCCCTTAAAGCGGACTTGACCCCTTCAGCCCTTTGACCCCTTCAGCTCCCTTCAGCCCTTACTAAAATGCACTCTGTAATGTTTATACCTGATACAATTCCGCATCTGGTAAAGAAGTTTCGGTTTTTGCACGATTCGCCCCCTCCAGTTAAGATCACTTTCCACTGCTGGTTGACAGTGAAAAGCATAAATGTAACATATGTTCACCTGCAATATATCTAAATAAAACTGATATTTTTATCAAGCAAAAAAGTTTGATAAAACCCCCACAAGGGTGTATTATGCGGCGTTTTGTTAGTATAAACAGAAATACATGGCCCTAAAATCCCTTTTTTATACGGCGTTTAGGGTGTCTACACATGGATATGTGTAAAAAATAACGAGGAGGGGTGCTATGGCAGGCGAAGAGCCAATTATAAAAAATATTGGGTATATGTGGCATAGAAAATTTGTCAACTGGGATACTGTATCGCTCATTGGACACTCAGAACACGACGATTCCCCAGTTGATTTTGCCTATCAGGCAGGAATATATGCCTTGTATAAT
>JADGBM010000146.1 GCA_015231515.1 Desulfobulbaceae bacterium | reverse complement strand
GTTTCGGCTTTGAATCCCGAGCTAAAAGCTGTGGAGAGGTCACAAAAAAACAAACAGCGCAGTTAATAAACTATATAGTAGTTGTCGACTATGCATATGTCTAATTAATTTCATCTATTTTCAGGATGTGTTTACGAGTTCTAAAGTAAGTCTGTGTGGGTCTGTGTGGGTCTGTGGCTAAACAAGAAATTCTAGATAATAGCCTAATAGGCCTGAATAGTTACCTTTACTTTAGATAAGTTATTGTTGAGTGAATTGGGTGATACGAAAAAAATCTAACAACCAATAAGGGAGATCTAAATGGATGCAATCACCATGATCAAAGAGCGAAGGAGTGTTCGTAAATTTAAAAATGAAAAAGTGGACAGAGAAACAATGAAGGAGATTGTTTCAGTTAGCCGCTGGGCACCTTCATGGGCAAATACTCAAATAGCACGCTATACATTGGTTGATGATAAAGCGACTATTAAGAAACTCGCAACCGATGGTGTAAAGGGATTTGTTTACAATATAAAAACTCTAGAAAATGCAAAAGGCGTTGCCGTGCTGAGCTTTGTAAAAGGTAAAAGTGGAAAGCTTGAGCAATATGGTGAATATGACTCCGCTAACGCACACATCTGGGAAGCTTTTGACGCAGGTATTGCATGTCAGACATTTTGTCTTGCAGCACATGAAAAGGGTGTCGGAACATGCATTATGGGCGTTATTGATGAAGATTCAATATCCAAAATAGTGAGTTTGCCAGAAGATGAAAGCGTTGCCGCACTGATTGTCTATGGATATGGGGAAGGCGATCATCCGGCACCAACACCAAGAAAAGAAGTTGAAGAAATTTTACGTTTTGTTGATGCGCAATAATACCGTTTGGTAAAATTTCACATATTGCTTTGGCCTTTTCTTGAAAAAGAACAGGGCGGCAGTTCCCAACCTCGTTAGTTCTGGTTTGGTGAGAGTGTAATTTTGGCTCGCTGCCAATCTGTGAGAGGGAAATAGCTCAAGCTAAAACAATTGTGATAAAACGAGTGAGAATGACATGGATAACAGACGAACAGTAAAACAGGTATTTCATAGTCAACCAACCCTTGAGGGGGCCGGTGTGCATTTGAAAGAAGGCAGAATGCTCGGTTTTCAATTATGGGCAAACCTTCCTGCCGAAAGCAAGATGATGAGTCCTCGTTATCAGGATATTAGGGCAACTGAGATTCCGACGTTAATCCTTGATGATGAAGTAATGATTAAGGTAATCTGCGGAGAGGTCAATGGTACCTGTGGTCCAGTGAGAGATATTATGATTGATCCAGTCTATCTTGATATTGCTGTTCCGGCAGGAGTAACTTATAGGCATGCCACCAAAATAGGTCATACGGTTTTGGAATTATATCTTTACCTTGATAAATCAACCTACAGCACTTCGTTTTTCCACTGAAATTCTGGCCCCGCTCGGGCTGGAACCTCCAGCGCCGGTGAAATAACGGGTTTTTTCTCCTGTAGCGATAAGAGCGGCATATCTCCGGCGGGAATGCCGAGGAAATGATATGAGCGAGTTGTTGATTGATCAGCTGACCAACCTTTTTTTGAGATCAGATGGTTTGGAGAAACTGTTTTTCCGCTTCCATCGTGCCGATCAGAATCAACTTGTCCTGTTCGTTGAATGGTATGCCCGGGTCGGGATTGACCACGAGGTTGTCTCCGGTTTTAATGGCGATCACGGTGCAGCCGGTTTTTTCCCTTATCGCGGCCTCGACAAGGGTTTTGCCGACCAGGGAGTCATGCACCGGTCTGCTAAAAACATTGAGTCCTTCGGTGAACACCGATACATCGTCGGGTTGCAGTAGGTTCAGGATACGGTTGGCGCCCATGGAGGCGTAGGACAGGACCACGTCAGCGCCGGCCCGGTGCAGCTTAGAGACGGTTTTTTCCGCGGTTGCCCGGCTGATGATCTGGACATCCGGCCGGAGCTGCCGGCAATAAAAGGCAAGATAGATGTTCATCGCGTCATTATGAGTTGTGATAATGATCGATCGTGCGTTTTCTATGCCGGCTTTTTTGAGGATGTTGATATCGGCCGCATCGCCCTGGATATGGTTTATCTTGTTCCTGCATCCCGACAGACCGCTTTTTTCAATAATGGTGTAAGGAATTTTCCTGGCTTCCATGGTTTCAGCGGCCGCGCATCCGACCCGACCGCCGCCGAGTATCAGCACCGGTGCGTCAGGGGCATAGTCGACGCAGGAGAAGGCAAAGTGTTCATCAAAACGTTGCAGCTGTTCACGGGTGCCTGCCATGACAAGAACTGCCGTGGAACTGATAACGGTCCAGGGGGAGGGCGTTTTGAAAACTCCATGTTCCCAGATTCCGACAACGGTTACGCCGGTTATCGCCCGCAGCCTGATTTCCGCAAGGGTCTTGCCCTCCAGGGGGGTGTGCATCGCCGGTGATTCGGCGATAAGGAGCTCGTCAAACCTGCCGATGACATTGGTGTCCATGTCTATGCCGAAAGTCCTGAGCCCCAGTGATGATCCCAGCATTTTCATGAACTGGAAGACCTTGGTGTTGCCTGGAAATTCGAGGATATCGATGGAGTAATCGTTGTCGGCGGTGGTGATTATCGGAACCTTGTTCGTTATCTCCCTGATGGTGAACGCGATATTGGTGTTCATCATGTCATCGTTGGTGGCGACCACCATGGCGGCGGTATGAATGCGGAGGCGCTCATAGGTTGCCGGGTCATCCACGTCGCCAAGCACAACATTGTATCCCTGATCGTGGATATCCAGGGCCTTGTGCAGGTCACTTTCCACGACCACATAGTCGTAGTTGTATTTGGCCAGTTTCGGTATGAGTTTTTCCGTGATGGGATCGAGGTGGGTGATGATAACATGGCCTGATATGTCATCCGGCAGCTCCCGGGGGGTTCTCGTTTTTTTCTGCGCCTCCAGCCATGGGGCATAAAAAAACTGGACAAAGGTGAAGGGGAGCATGATGAGCAGGAAAACAATGCCCGACAGGAGAACAACAATGGTAAAGACCAGACCCAGGTCGGTCTGGAAGGTGATGTCCCCGAAGCCAAGGGTGGACATGACGGTGAGGGTCCAGTAAAACCCGGTAATCCAGCTGAACTCCCTGCCCTCGTACATCATGAGAGCGTGAAAAATAACGCTGTATGTGGTTACGACAAGAACCAGGAAGCCAAAGAATTTGGACAGCAGGTGAATGTTTCGCTTGGTCGTCCTGTCCTGGAAGAAATAGACAAGCATCGCCGGCAGGAATTTCATAAACTGGTCTCTCTTGGGGCCTGTAAGGAAATAAGTGTTAAAAATAAGCGCTCAGATTTGGGTCAGGTTTGGCCGGCAAGCAGGGATTGTCATTGATGAGGATGATAAATAATCGCTTTTTCAGCGGTGGGCCGGCAGGGGAAATTTACCTCTGCTAACCCTCTGCGTCACGAAAAAACGCGCCCAAAACTTCCAAATTGCCTATTAAAAGCCAAGGATCCTCAGCTCATTACCACTCAATCAGGCTGCCGTACCACTCGAAAACTTAAGCAGCCGCCCATTATCCCTGAAAAACCCATCAAAATTCAATACTGTTTTTTGAAAAATGTGTCAACCTTTTGTTCAATTCACCGGTGCCAGGCCAATACAGGCACAGTGTAAACTTTTTTAATAGTTGGCTGCAATAATTCTCGCCAAGTCGGTGAAGGAATCCGTCGGGGTTTATAGTTGGAGACATCGATAAAAAAGTCTTAAAGGAAAAGGAATAAAAAAAAGACAAAAAAAAGCAGCAATCAAAGAGATGACTGCTGCTTTTTTTGAGATATCCACCCGCCAAAGCGGAGCAGAAAAAGGGGTTAGTTGGAATAAGAGCTTATATCACTCATCCCTTTACGGGAGTCCATATTCAGATTACCGTTTTTTACAGCCTCCTTGTTCCACTCCTGAAGCAGGGTAGCCTTGAACTGCAATTTTTCGGCAACTAACTGCGCCAAAGGTACGCCAGCTATACCTTGGGCTTTTTCCTTTGTAGAAAAATCCGGCGCCATATAGGTAATGGCATTGTATTTGGCAAGGACCTTAACCAGTTTCAGGCGGGCAGTTTGGGCGATCTCGTTTGCAACAGCCAGAAGACGCAAAGTTTCTTCCGGGGCATGGAAAAAAGAGGCGTGGCTGGCAATGGAATAATCCCAACGCCATTGACCGTGTCTGATATCCTGGAGGATATCTGCCATCTCGGCCTCGGTGGCACCAAGTTCCCAGGCTTTACCAGCTTCAAGATGTGCTTTGGCAAGATTGTCCATTGCGATTGCCATCAACTGCTCCTTGCGCTGCAATTTACCTTCAACCAATGAACGGAACTCTTCCTCGGACTTGTTGTGACAGTTAAGGCAGGTGCTTTCAATATCGTTGAGGGGGTTTTGAAGATTGTGATCTGAGTAGGACTGACCATCTTTACTTTTCTCAGGCATATGGCAGTCTGCACAGGAAACATTACTTCTGGCGTGAATTCCAGTTTTATAAATCTCGTATCCAGGGTGTTGCGCTTTGAGCATCGGTGCCTTGCTTATTTTGTGGGTCCAGTCACTGAAATTAATCTCGTCATAATATTGCTCCATGGCTTCGGCGCTGAGGCCTTTATCCCAAGGTAATGTAACAACGGCTGCGGTTTTTTCGACGCCATCCTTATCTGTCCATGGTGTTTTCTTGAAATAATACTCTACATGGCATTGAGCGCAGGCCAAAGAACGCAAGTCGTTTTGTGTTACCTTGTCCAGATCAACCCCGATAGCCTCTAGCCCTTTTTTAAGGTATGGCCGAGAAATAGCCACCTCACCGGTTTGACTGTTATGGCAATCAGCGCAACCGATGGGATTGACGATCTCATGTCCATATTTGGCCCATTTCCCTGTGTAATACTCCAGTTCCCCATCTTTTTGCATCATTCTTGGAACATCTGGCGATTTACAGCTCCAGCAAGCGGTGGGCATTGGGCCGGTAACCGGGCCAACAGGCGCTCCGGTTCGTAGAGAATTTATGTTGTCCTGAAGAGCATAAAAATGTCCTCGTGGGGCATTGTAATCCTTGGCAAAGCCGTATCCAGCCCATAGGACAGGCAGTTGAGGTTTTTTCTCGAGCATATCGTCAATGCGATCGCTCTGGCTCGTCTTTTTCCACGATTCATATTGAAGTGGAAAGGATTTGGCCCACTCTTCATTTCGGGTTTCAATCCCTTCTTTTTTTATCATGGTTCCAGCTATTGCCGAAACACTCATTGAGGTAATGATAATGGCAGCAAGAATAAGCTTAAATCCTACCATTTTGGCTTTGAGATTTGTTTTCATAATTCGCTCCTTTTATTATTGATTTGTATGAACAGAAAAGAATGTACCTTCGAATTTATTGAATTAGATGTTTAGCAAAGCCTGTGCCACTTGTGAATTGTCTGTAAAAACAGATAGATATGATTTTCATAAAAAAAAGCGTTACTTTTTGGTAGCGCTGCAACTCTCATATTGTTACCGGAAGGTATCATTTTCTGTTTATTTGGTTATGGAGAACGATTAAAATAAATATCCTGGAATAGAAATACTTCATTTTGGGCTTATTAAGTGTCAATCCAGGCCTTAAGCGGCTTTCATTCTGGAAGAAACAGCTGACAGATGACACATTAACGCTTACCAATGATGAATTAATACGGAATTCAGGGGACACCATACTTAATTGAGTCTGGTCGATCGCCTAAAGCCCGCATGTCTCCTGAACTTTTTTACTAAAGCAGATTGTTTTGCAACTTTCAGGAGTACACGAATTCTATTCGGAATCTTGTGACAAAAACCGAGTCAGACAGTTGTAACACTAAAAAAACGATTTCTTTCAGTAACTATTTAATATTTAAAAACACTATATACCCATGAAACACTTTAGAGGTAACATAAGAC
>JADGBM010000145.1 GCA_015231515.1 Desulfobulbaceae bacterium | reverse complement strand
GGTCTGCTCGGTAATAGCTTGTTCATAGTCCCGCAGGTGGGTTCGGTTTGTCGCTCCGACCTCAACCAGTACCGCACCACTTTTTGCCATGACATCCGGGATCCGAAAGGAGCCACCGATCTCGACTAATTGTCCTCGAGACACAATAACTTCGAGGCCAGCTGCCAAGGTTTCAAGGACCAAAAGCACTGCGGCAGCATTATTGTTAACAACAAGTGCCGCCTCGGCACCAGTCAGATCACATAAGAGCTCCTCAACCAGACTGTATCGACTCCCACGCTTGCCTGTTTTAAGATCAAACTCAAGATTCGAATATCGCGCCCCAACTTCGGCAATTCCCCGCATGGCAGAATCTGATAGCAAGGATCTACCTAAATTTGTATGAACAACAACACCGGTAGCATTGATTACTGCCCGAAAGTTAGGCACCATTTTCTGGTTAAGAATTTCGATAAAACTCTGTAAAAGCGGGCCCCTTTCAAGTACCATATTGTCAAGAAGCTCTCCCTTCAATATGGCCTCTCGCTTTAGGGATAAGACCTCACGCACAGCCTGCTTGATAATTGTCAGGGGTGCAAGCCCGACCTGGGGTTGAGACAGACAAAACGCCTCATCGGCAACCCATCCCAGAAACTCATCAACTTTGGGAATAGCGCGCAGCAAACTTTGTTCACTATTTTTCTTTGTCATCGTCTCTAATCCTGCAAAGCTGAACGAGGCCTTTTACGATTCAAATTAATGACGATTCGTAAGCCCTCGTAATTTCGTCATTCCGGCATGTTTTTAGCCGGAATGACGAAAGTCTAAAACAACTATCTGCCACCACTTTTGGAGAAGTTACATAGAAAGCACCTAACCAATTGAACTGTTACAGTTTTTCCGCACAAGTGTCAACATCACTCCTGCCTCGCTCGTCAAACCGATATCCACACCAGCACTCAAGGAAAATGTTCATTTTTGTAAGCATATTTTAAATATTTATTACATTTATGTGCTTTTAATTAATGGCGTCACAGACCTTCTTTTATGTATTTTGTTCGTGTAATCTTTATTTGTTCAATAGTAACAAATAGTTACAATTAAAAAATTGTTTTACAATTTTATTGGCACACATAGTGCTTAATAAGTTATCAACATCAACAACAGCAATTAGCATTTTAATAATTTTTTAATGGAGGGAGTTATGAAAAAAATTGAAGCAATCATCAAACCGTTCAAGCTGGATGCACTGAAAGAAGCGCTTGCTGAGCTCAACATAGCCGGCATGACAATGTCTGAAGTCAAGGGTTTTGGCAGACAAAAAGGCCACACAGAAGTTTATCGAGGCGCTGAGTATGTTGTTGACTTTTTGCCAAAAGTCAAAGTCGAAATAGTTGTTACTGAAGACATGGTAGACAAAGTTGTCGAGGCAATAATTGGAAGCGTTAAGACCGGCAAGATTGGCGATGGGAAAATTTTCGTACTTCCAGTTGAAGAAGTCTGCAGGATTCGTACGGGCGAAAAAGGAAACGAGGCGATCTAGGTGAATACAATGACTAATGAATTAAAAGAATCAAAGGAGATAGTGATGTCTAAAAACAAAATATCTAAACATGTTCTGCCCATTGCAATGCTTTTGGTATCCTTACCTGTTGCAGCAGTTGCCGGCGAAGAGGCAGCCGCAGAGATCAGCGGTGCAGTTGCTAATTATGTTGTCAATAACACCTGGATGCTGGTAGCCACATTTTTGGTATTCATAATGCACCTTGGTTTTGCTTGCCTAGAAACAGGGTTAACCAGAGCTAAAAACACAGTAAATATTCTCTTCAAAAACACCGGCATAATCGCCATTGGCCTACTAACCTATGCCATACTGGGCTTCAACCTCATGTACCCTGGTGAATTTTCCATGGGTGGATTCTTTGGATTTGCCGGTTTCGGCATAGCTGCCCCCGCCGGTGATGCGGGTGGTATTGCCTATGCTGATGGCGCCTACACTTACTGGACCGACTTCATATTCCAGGCAATGTTTGCAGCAACCGCAGCAACTATTGTATCAGGTGCAGTTGCAGAACGTATCAAACTCCATAGCTTTTTAATTTTCTCAACAATCTATGTCGCTTTTATATACCCATGGGTTGGTAGTTGGAAGTGGGGTGGCGGCTGGCTGGACGCGAAAGGCTTTTATGATTTTGCTGGATCAACACTGGTTCACTCTGTCGGAGGTTGGGCTGCATTAGCTGGAGTTCTATTTCTTGGGCCTCGCCTTGGCAAATACGTCAAAGGTCAAATCAAACCTATACTTGGCCACAATATGCCACTGGCAACTATTGGCGCTTTTCTACTCTGGCTTGGCTGGTTTGGTTTTAATGGCGGTTCTGTACTTTCCGCTGACCCTACCCTCGTATCTTTAGTATTTGTTACCACAAGCTTAGCTGCTGCTGCAGGTATCGTTTCAGCCATGGTTGTTTCCTGGCTCATGCAGAAAAAGCCTGATCTTACCATGGCCTTAAACGGCTCTCTGGCTGGCCTTGTTGGAATCACAGCCGGTGCTGACGTAGTCAGTGTAATGAGTTCAATTATTATAGGATTGATCGCCGGAGCTCTAGTTGTTGTTTCTGTTATCGCCATTGATCGAATTAAAATTGACGATCCGGTTGGTGCTCTCTCCGTTCATCTGGTTTGCGGCATCTGGGGCACCCTGGCAGTTGGGATATTCAGTCCCGCACATTCATTTACGACACAGCTAATTGGTGTCATTGCTTATGGTGTTACTTGTTTTATTGCGGCCTCTGCTATTTTCCTAGCCATCAAGGCAATTTTCGGCCTTCGCGTTGACGAAGAAGAAGAGCTTATTGGTCTCGACATGGGTGAACATGGCATGGAAGCTTATGCCGGCTTTGAAATCAAAAGAAACATCTAATCCATCACAAACAGTCTGTGGGAGAAGATTATTTCTCCCACAGACTGTTTTACCCTGAGGAACTTTTCAACCTCAATAAGCTCGCGGTATACAGACATGCCTAAACGGTTTTTGGTTTTTCAGCACACAGCCAGCAAAAAGCCAGGCAACTGCCTCCTTAAATCGGCCAAAGAACAAAACGTCAGCCTGGAAATCATCAAACTCTGGAAAAACACCATTCCAGCCTTCAACAACTACGATGGCCTTTTGGTTTTGGGCCGAGGCCCTGATCTTGACCAGAGCGACAACTATCCATTCCAGGACAAAGAAAAAGAAGCTATAAAGAGATGGGTTTCAGAAGATCGACCGTTTTTTGGAGTTGGAAGAGGCCACCAGCTGCTTGCTGAAGCCCTGGGGGCGACCGTCGGAGAAAACTACTGCGCCAGCATAGGTTTTGTTGATGGATATCTTACCCGTAAGGGCAAAACACATCCCCTGTTCAATAAAATCCCCCACCGCATCACACTTTTCAAGTGGCACCGACAGGCTGTCATGGAGCCGGTACCGAGAAATATCGATATTCTGGCAACCTCAGCAGAGTGCCAGATTGAGGCAATTTCTATTAAAGATCGCCCGTATATAGTAGGAATACAGTTTGACAATAACGCCTCCGGCGTGAAAGATGTAGAGACATATTTACATAAAGGCCGAAAATGGTTAGCATCATTAAATGGCAAATACATTAACCCATCAAAAATCATCAGTGATGCCAGAAAATTTGAAGAAACCTTAACCCGACAATACAACAACTTATTTACTAATTTTATCAAACTAACATAAAGCAATGGAGCTAACCCTTACCACACCCGCCCTTCTGTTCCCCACTGTTTCACTGCTTATGGTTGCCTACACAAACCGTTTCCTAGCAATTGCATCCCGAATTAGAACCTTACATGAGTCCTACAGAAACAGTCCCAATACAAATTTAGCAGAGCAAATAACCAGTCTCAGAACCCGGGTGCGGCTAATCAAAAACATGCAGGCCTGCGCCATCTCCACACTACTGCTTTGCGTACTCTGCATGTTTGTGCTTTTTGCTGGGTTCCCCCTGACCGGCAAGATAATCTTCGCCACCAGCCTAGCCCTTCTAATCGTCTCTTTAGGCCTGTCCTTCCGTGAAGTTATGCTATCCGTTGAAGCACTTAACCTCGCTTTAAGTGATATGGAGACCTCCGAGGTAAAAAAATGACACTCCCTAAATCAAATGGCAGCTTTCCTTTTCTCGACCAGAATGGCCCCTTTGCAACATTTAACACCCCCCAGACGAATACTCTTTTCTCGAAAGACAATCGAGCCTTCATAAAAACACTGCGGGGAAAGCAGTTAATTACAAAATATAGAATTATTCGTAATCAGATTTTTGACTTTCTCGATGTTCGCTCTTTTTCCGAAATTCACCAATTAATAGTCAACAAAGACAAGCGCCATGAGATTAACAGAAGGGGCTACGCGCTTCTTGGCAATATGTTTGGAATAGAAGGCAACGCTCGCGAGACAATCTCGACCATCAACAACTATTCCCGCACCGCTGACGCGGTCATTCGCTACCTGAAGGTTGGCGCTTTATCCCAATATGCCGCCTACGTTGAAATGACCAATGAGATTGACTCGACCAGCAGCCCTATTGACCTGTTGCTCATTCTGTTTAATCCACGATATCATAAGAAAGCTCGCTTTGAGGCCAAAAGAAAACTTATACTGATGAGCCTGGCAGGATCCATCGAACTTCGGGAACGTGAAACCAATATTGAGGACAACTTCTCAGTGTTCTTGAATTTTCTTAACTCGAATGTCTGGAGCTCTGAAATGCTGATCGGAGAGCTGAACGTCTCCTATCTTTTAAGCCAGCACGACCCCAAGGATTTCACCTGTCAGGAGGTCAAGACCATAAGCCTGGCAGATGCCAAAAAAATTAAGGCCAAAAACGGGCAGAAGCTTACCCTAATCAAACGGCGCTTCTTCCGGGCACCTGGCAAACAAATCCCAATTTATGTTTCTATCCGCAAAAAAAGCCCTGAAGCAAAGGTATTGAAACTGCTGCGCAAGGGCGAGGAAAACCCCGCTGTAGCGGTTGACGATGAGCTTGGCCTGATGGCCGTGCTGGACTCCATAGCCGATGTCCGAACATTCCAACGACACCTCACACAAAGTGCAATCAAGGCCGACTCTTTCATGACCCTCGAGGAGGTGTCGGACACTCTAACCGGAGGCACACACAATAGTAGTAATATCGGCAGTGCCCCAGGCACACCGATGTTTAAGTTCTTTGCCAGAATGGGAGGAATGCGAGTTGAGTTTATCATCCACACCAACAAAACCTACCTCAACTATATTTATCAGCGCGATATCTCTCATGATGAGTACGAAATAAAGAGAATTTTTGACTCAGGTGTTGCCGACCTCCTTTTCCCAAAAGAGATCTACTATCTCGATATGGCTGAAGTCAAAGCCCGACAGTTACGACTTTGCCGCCGAAAAATCGAAGAGGTCTAGTAACTTCTCCAAAAGTGGTGGCAAAACCCCTGTGGAGTATTAGCCTGTATTAGGGGACAAGCCTGTATTAGGGGACAGACCATGGACTGAGCCTGTATTAGGGGACAGACCACGTTTTTACTTAGTGTATTAGGGGACAGACTAGTGTATTAGGGGACAGACCACGTTTTTACTTGCCAGCGATGTGAAATTGTGGTTTGATAGAGAGCATGCCAAGACGAGCACGCCTTATATATTCCGGAGTTCCCATTCACATTATTCAGCGAGGCAACAATCGCCAAGCATGTTTTTTTGCGGATGAGGATTATCTTTTCTACCTTGACTGGTTGTTTGAATATGCCAAAGTTTCAGGGTGTGCAATTCATGCCTTTGCCCTTATGACCAACCATGTCCACCTCCTTTTGACACCAAAACAAGAACGAAGCGCCGGAGATTTGATGAAAAGACTCGGACAACGTTATGTTCAGTATATCAATCGAACCTATGATCGAAGTGGAACTCTCTGGGAGGGACGATTCCGATCATGTATAACAGAGCAAGATGACTATTTGCTAGCTTGCCAGCGCTATATAGAACTTAATCCTGTACGG
>JADGBM010000144.1 GCA_015231515.1 Desulfobulbaceae bacterium | reverse complement strand
CGACACAAGTTCGGGACATTGGGACTCTACCTCGGTAAATGTCTGGGGCGAATACGATTGTCCGTCAGACGGTACAATTAACATTACTTATGGCTACAGCAAGGATCATCGGCCCGACCTTAAACAAATCGAACTCAGCCTTGATCTCAAACCAGCCTTAGACGATAAAAAACTTGATGCCCGACTTATCCGAGACTTTACCAGCCGGGCAAAGGAACCTCTCACCTCTGTGCTCCGTGGTCTTTTACCACCGGAAATCATCCCTGTATGCCTCCAGGAAACATGCCTTAACGCCGATCGTTCAGTTACAGATATCACCGCCTCGGAGCGCAAAAAACTGCGGTTCTGGTTAAAAAACTTCCGCATAAAGGTCACGGGATATCGCTCCTTCCCGGAGGCCATTATTACCGCTGGCGGCATTAACACCAAAGAAATCAATCCCAAAACTATGGAATCTCGTTTCACCAAGGGACTTTTTATCGTGGGGGAACTCCTCGATATTCAGGCAGATACCGGCGGCTTTAATCTACAGGCGGCTTTCTCAACCGGCTGGGTGGCAGGGGAAAGCGCAGCGCGCTTAGTGAAATCTTAACAACTGGTTTTAGCCACGAAACCACACAGAAACACACGGACAACTGCTTTTTTTATTGTTCTGGGGAGACAAAATAACGCAAATCAAATAAACGCATACCGCATCCTATTGCTTAGGCGGTTAAAAACTCAGACTATTTTTAATGCTTTTGTCTGTGTGTTTTCGTGTGTTTCTGTGGCTAATTTTGCAGTTAAAAAAAATGCTATCGACTTGGGCTGAGCACCAGATCAACAAGTTTTTCATCAACATCGCTGGTGATAATGACTTTTCCAATTTGGGTGGGAAGAACAAAAAACGGCTTTCCGGCAACGGTTTTTTTGTCTGTTTGAAGATAGCCTTTTAATCTGCCAGGATCTCTGCCGGCGGGAATCTCAGTTGCTAAACCAAAGGCGGCAATCAACTTCTCAACTTTTTCGGCATCAGCTGCACTGAAAATTTTCTTCATTCGCGCCAGTCGGCACGCAGCCACCATACCAATTGCAACAGCCAATCCATGTCCAAGTTCGTAATTAGAATCCGCCTCAACCGCATGCCCGATTGTGTGCCCAAAGTTCAAAATTCGGCGCAAGTCCGACTCTTTTTCATCCTTGCCAACGACATCTGCCTTTATCGAACAACTTTTGCTGATGACGTGCTCTATCACTGCTAAATCCAAAGCCAGAATCAGCTGACGATTTTCATCCAGGTAATCAAAAAATGCTCGATCATAAATAACACCATACTTAATCACTTCGGCAATACCATTTAATAACTCGCCAGCCGGTAAAGAGTTCAAGACCAGACTATCTATATAAACGGCCTTGGGCTGATAGAAAGCGCCGACCAGGTTTTTACCCTCGGGTATATCAACTCCAGTTTTACCGCCCACAGAACTATCAACCTGAGCTAGAAGCGTCGTTGGCACCTGCACAAAGTTAATGCCCCGCATATAGGATGCCGCCAGAAAACCTGTAATATCACCAGTAACACCACCTCCGAGGGCAAGCAAACCATCCTTTCTATCAACGCCTAACTGTGCCAGCCGGCTAGCCAGCATAGCGACTGTTGCCATGGTTTTACTTGCCTCTCCAGCAGGAAACGTCACAAGTTCTGGAGAAAATCCAGCCTCAGACAACGATTTAACAATCTGGTCACCATACAAACCAGCAACCGTGGCGTCCGACACAACAACGAACCGTTTGGCGATCTTGCGCGCTTTTAAGTCTGCTCCAATGCCAGAAAGCAGACCATTACTGATACTAATTGGATACGACCTATCGCCAAGCCCTACCTGTAGTTGAACCAATTTGTCACCTCATTTTGCCGTGTTACAAAGTTAAGACTTACTTATTAAATAAAAAAAGGGATACCCATCACAGGTATCCCCTTTTTAACTGCTAATAAAACTAACCCCGATGAACGGGATAAGTGCCTTGCGCAGAGTATTTTCTTGTAAAAAAAACAAGAAAATACTCTGTAAGGCACTAAAAGCTAAAAGCTTCCAAATTACATTTTACTACCAGAAGCAGCACCCTGCATTTTAACCTCAACTTTCTCAGTCAAACCTGCATAGTATTTACGAAGGTGAGTCAGAACCTCTTCACGACCAAAGTGATCAACAACCTCAGCGCCCTCAGAGAGTGCTTTTCTCAGCTTGGTGCCAGAGAGAATAACGCGGCTTGCTTTGTCATGTGGACATGTTCGAAGAGAAGCCATACCATCACACTCTTTACAGTAGAATGTCCAGTCGATTTTCAAAGGCTCGCAGATAAGTGCTTTACCAGGTCCACCATTGGTAGGAATCTTGCTGAAGATTGTCTGTGCTTCAAATAGACCGTAGAAGTCACCAACACCAGCATGGTCACGACCAATGATCATTTTGTTGATGCCGTAGTTCTGACGGAAGGTCGCGTGAAGCAGAGCCTCACGAGGACCAGCGTAACGCATATCAAGCGGATACCCAGCGTTAACAACATTGTCTTTAACGAAGTGGTGCTGAATAAGGATATCAATCGCTTTAACGCGAACGTCAGCAGGAATATCGCCGGCCTTAAGGTTACCGATGAGTGAGTGAATCAACACGCCATCACAGACTTCGATTGCGATTTTGGCAAGGAACTCATGGGAACGATGCATTGGGTTACGAAGCTGAAGGGCTGCAACATTTGACCAACCACGTTCTTCGAATATTGCACGGGTTTCTGCAGGAGTAAGGTAAACGCCTTTGTACTGCTCTGGGTACTCACCCTCTGAGAGAACTTTAACAGGACCAGCAAGGTTAACTGCCTTCTGGTTCATAACCATAATTACACCAGGATGATCTGCTGGAGCGATCTTCCAGAAATTGTCGCCCTGAGATTCTTCGCCTTCACCCTTGAAAACTTTTTCACATTCCCATTTTTTGTCAGCGTCACTCATTTCGTGTTTTTCGGTGACTTTCATGGTTGCGAAGATTGTACCTTTATTCTCAAGGGCAATCTCGTCACCAATTTTGATCGCGTCAGCGTCAGCTTTGTCGCAATCCAAAGTAACAGGAACAGGCCAAAAAGTACCATCAGCCAGTGTGTAGTTCTCGCAAACGCTCTTCCAGTCAGCCTGACCCATGAAGCCGTTCAGTGGGCTAAAACCACCGATACCCATCATGATCAAGTCGCCTTTTGCACGAGCACTGATCTGAATTTTTTTCAATCCAGCTGCTTTCTCTTGTTCTGCCGCAAGCTCACTGCCATGAAGAAGGCAACAAACCAAACCTTTACCGCCGTGTGGTGCAACTAATTTTGACATTTTTTCTGTCTCCTTTTAACTATATTGGATAATAAAAAAGTTATAAAAAACTATTTTCAGCGCCTGAAAATTCACTATCACCTTTAACAAATATGCGAAAATCACAGACCATAAAGTTGGCTCGGCAAATTGTCAAGCAAAAAACAAAAAATCCACTCGAAGGAGCGGATTTTTCAGTAATGCGTTTTTAACTCTTTGTTTTTGGGTAAAGAATCGAGGTGTGGTTTAGGTAGACATACCTATCCATTAAGACAATTACGTCACAAACAAGATACTAGGCATAAGAAGGTTCAGGCTATTGGACTAACCCACAAAGAAGACCCTAAGCGCTCTCGTCAACAAGAAGACCGACTAAATCCTTGAGCTTGGATTTGAGAGTCAACAGCTCTTCCGATGGAAACTGCTTAACCACCTTATCACTGCTTTTGTCCCTGACCTCCACGATAATATCATTGGTCTCCTTGTACTGCTGTAGACCAAGTCTAAGATTGCCGCCAATCGCGTCAAGCCGTTGTTGAACCTCGGCCATGACACTCTCCAGATCCTCGGAAGACATCTTCTTGGCCTGCTTTTCTTTTCCTCGGCCGTGCAATGCCTGCTCATTAAGAGCAACCTTGCCTGAATTTGTGTCCCCTTTCACTGGCTGTACCTGCGGACGGGTTCTGTCCTCTTTCTCTACAACAGGTACTGCTGTCTGGTTCGCCTGGTTCCCATACCCTCTAACATCCGTGTTTGCGCCAACTTCCATAACAACCTCCTACATTCTCAATGCCCTGTTCAGGGAGATACGTACCCTTGACTTTACGTTCTAAAGGCACTAAACAAATCATACCGGATCGGAATACGATTTCAGAATTTATCTTCCTTGATAATTCTCCGGCTTACCCATTACTACTCACAAATCTTGGCTTACCTGTTTGAGGCCGACAACTATATCCACCCAAGGCAGACCTTCCTTTGCGCATACGACTTAAACGCTCGGAAACTATTTGGCGCTGCGTAGCAGCTGCGCCAAACAGCTGTTTATTCAACCTAACCAAATCAGCTAAACTACTTTTAATTCGATCAACTTCATCCCGACTTGCGCCCTGCTCATCAACAAGCACAAAAGACTCCTGCAAAAGGGCCTGCATTTCATAACAGGCCTCCTGCCACTGCTGCAGCTCACTCATTTTTCCTGTAGCCAGGCAGGATAGCTGCTCCTGCAGCCTGGCCTTACAGTCTTCTATTAAACCGTCAAGACGTTGAAGTTGACCCATAGTAACCCCTGCACAAAAAATGTTATGCCGTCGTTCAAAAATAACTGTCACATTTGGAGGCTGTACACGGCATAAGGGGCCGTATACAAGCCGCCATTCATGTAACAGTTGTTACTTGAATGGCCCCTAAATTGATACCGACATTATACCCATCATGCTTTCTGCCGTCGGCTTCGCTGCTTTAAATTTGCTTGTGGCAGAGTAAACTTTTTTCTCCGGCCTTTTCACTTCACCGCTCTGCTGGATCTTGGCAATATGTTCGTCCTTGGCTCTTAATAGATCACCGTTGGCATCTTTAACAAACCCAGCTTCCTTCAGCGCGGTCTCCTCCCAAACGGACTTCAACTTCTGTATATATCTCGATGCCTGCCTGACCGTTTCAACATTCTGAGAAATACCAACCTTAGGCAACTCCACTAGAATTGCTGAATACAAACCTTTGAGAAACTCAGCAGCTTCAGAATTATCATCATTTTTAATCGCAGCGTTCAGCTCCGAGATAAGTGCAATCGCCTTACTTAAATTCTCGCCTCGAAGCTTTACATCTTTTTGCAACAAGCCTTGTTCTACTAACTCCAGGTGCGGTAAAACTCGTTCATACATCAAATGAATAAGTTTCACTTGATGTATTTCTGTTTTCGCCTCACTCTTCTGATAGGCTGTACGAACCCGCGCTGCATGCATAGTTTTCTCCTGTTAATATGATAAAATTACTTTTCGTATATATACACTTTATCATTTATCATTTATTATTCGTTCCCCAATTATTTGCCAAACTGTCAAATTGACCGCTTAAAAATGCAGACATTGAAGTCATCTGATTCATAAACTTATCAAGCGCAACAAACTGCTTAGTCAGCTGATCGTAGCGTTTATCCAGACGAGCGGTTTGATCTTCAATATATTGCTGCAGATCATCAATCCGACTCTGAGCAGCAGTTTTCTCGGCTTCAACAATTCCACCAGTGCTGATCAATGTTCTCAGTCGGCTATTAACCCTATCGGCAAATCCTTCGACTTCATTATCGGAATCACCTATAAAGAAAAGCTTAACCTTGTCCGCAGAGTTGCTTATTACCGATGCTAATGTTTCCTGATTGATTGTTAATGTACCGTCCCTCTCAAACTCCATGCCCAGATCAATCATACTCTGGACCTCCTTTGAGCTATCACCCTTAGCAAAGGACGACATAAGCCCTTGGAGTTCATAAGGCAAACCCCGTAATGTTGTGCTGGATAGGGTACCAAATTTGCCAGTTTCAGAGTTATAAGACGACTGAACCTTTACCTCCTGATAGACCTCGTTATAGGCATCGACAAAGGCAGTAATCTTTTCTTTTAACTCTTCATCATTACTTTGAACCGATACTGTTGCTTTCCCTTCACCTTTAATATTTATGGTAACTCCGGCAATAACATCATTGAATGAGTTAGTTGATCTCTGATATGAGATCCCGTCTA
>JADGBM010000143.1 GCA_015231515.1 Desulfobulbaceae bacterium | reverse complement strand
TTAAAAGCTCTGGACTGCCGCGTCGCTGCGCTCCTCGCAGTGACGGGAATAATTGTCGTCTTCGAAGTCGGAGTTTATGCCCTTCCGTTGCGGGTGCTATCTGCGAGCGAAGCGTGGCAATCCAGAAAAAGTAGGCCCAAGGTTAAAAGCTCTGGACTGCGCGTCGCTGCGCTCCTCGCAGTGACGGGAATAATTGTCGTCATCGAAGTCCGAGTTTATGCCCTGCCGTTCAGTGTGCTCCTTGGTCACTTTTTTTCTTGCAACCCAACGTTTGACATAGCTTTTCATGTGGATTATTCTAGCTATAGAACTCTTCCTCTTAAGTCAAGTTGGGAAAAAGGTGCAATGATGAAAACTATACAAATGACCTTCGATGAAAATTTACTTAAAGTTGTTGACTCCGTTGTTAAGTCCTTAAATACAACAAGATCGGCGTTCACTCGAAACGCTTTGCGAGAAGCTGTAAAAAAATTTACCACCTCATCCTTAGAAGATAAGCACAGGAAAGGCTATCAAGCACGTCCTGTGAACACTTCCGAATTCAACGACTGGGAAGACGAGCAGGATTGGGGGGATATGTGAAAAGAGGCGAGATCCGGTGGTATAATTTTAAGGCGCCAGACAAAAAGCGCCCAATTCTTATACTGACTCGAAGCTCCGTGATGGACTATCTTGGAGAAATTACTATCGCACCGATCACATCAACTGTCAGGGACATTCCAAGTGAAGTTTTCCTCTGCCGGGATGATGGTCTAAAAAAGGATTGTGCCATTAACTTCGACCACATCCAGACAGTCTCAAAAACAAAGATCGGTTCTTTGATTACTAAACTCAGTCCAGACAAATTAAGATCCGTTAACGAAGCTATCAGTTTTGCATTAGGACTCGAGGATTAAACAATCATAGATGAACATCATAAAAAAGTCACTCCAAACAATATATGACTGCGCCCCACTACGCGCCATTCGCAGTGAGTTCAGGAAGCGCCTTGCCAGCCTTCTCCAGCCTGTTTTTGACCAACAGGCCTCTCTTGCCAATAAGGTCACGGCGCTGCAAGCAGAGTTAAACACACAAAAAAGCACTGTCCAGGCTGCCGCAGCCGAAATATCGCAACTCATCACCCGGTCAAACTGTCAACTCACAGCCCTGACAGAGATAAACAACAAGTCAACTCACATTCTCAACAACCATAGTTTCCAGCCTCATCAGCAGTTAATCGATCTTTTATACAAACCTTTCACAGGAACTTTAAATAAACTTTTTGACAAAGCCTATTCTGTAGACCCAACATACTACCCGCTGCTTTTTAATGAAATTATTCAAAACTACAATTTTCCTGGCGGCACGGCCCAACTCTATCAGCACTTGCACAACATCAACCTATGCTCACCGCCTAACATACAACTCCATGCCAAACAGTCCGCAATCAAGCAGGGCCATCCCCTTAAAATTCTTATTGTCAGCGGCTACTTCCCCTGTGTCGAACATGGCGGCGGCCTACGTCTTTTTGACATTATATGCGCCTTATCCGAAAAAGGTCACGAAATCGATATCTACTCCCATTTCAGTCCAGAATTAGACACTGAGTCTTTTAAGCTTTCAGAGGATAAACTTGGGGATTATAAGCTGGTCGGTTTGGATGATTTCAAAACCGACACGGATATTCAAGCCTGGCTGAAAAGCATTAACAAAGATGAAAACTATTACGATGTCGTGCAGCTTGAATACCCTCCAGCAGTCCGCCTCATTAACGATATGAGAAAATTCGGCAAAAAGGTCGGCTACACCTTTATGGAATGCCAGACCAAAAGTTACGCTATTCTCTTGCACAATATAATCAAAAGCAACAAGTTTAGCGAGATACCAGCCCAAACAAAGATCTTCTGGAATCATCTTACCGGTGAAAAGTTTGCACTGGACAATGGCGATTTCTGCATTGCTGTGACGCCTGAAGATGCAAACGTTTTAAAACATCTCAGCCCTCGAACAACAGACATCATCCCAACCTGCATTTCAACCTATGGTGTTCTGAACGAAATTGATAAATATTCAGATATCAAGCCAGAGGAAAACTCCGCCACCTTCCTTGGCTACTACGACCACTACCCCAATATTGACGGCATGAAATGGTACCTGAAAGAGATCCACCCCCAAATTATTGCTAAAATCCCTGACTATAAAATATATATTATCGGCAGAGGTAATCTTACATCCTTAATGGAGATAGCAAAAGGAGACCCTTCTGTAGTTTTTACCGGCAGAGTTGACAGCATTATCCCACACATCCTTAAATCAAAAATCTGTGTCTGCCCACTCATTTCAGGCGCCGGAATTCGCGGTAAAATCAATCAGTATTCAGTGGCGGGAAGACCAACCGTCTCAACAACAATTGGCAACAAAGGGCTGCCATACAAACATGCAGAATCTATACTTATTGCTGACCAGCCACAGGACTTTGCCAAAGAGGTCATCAACCTCCTCACGGATCAAAATCTTTATGAAAATCTTCAGAAAAACTCCTACCAACTCGCCATCGAAAACTTCACCTGGAAAAAGCACATAGAAACCCTGGAAGCTATCTACTCTGCCGAATAATGCAATTTATTAGCACCAAACCTTCTGTTAGCAAACATGCTTAAACAATTAAAAAAAGTATTAACAGCAAACCTTCTTGCACATACACATGCCTATGCGTATAATATGGACCAGGAGGAGACATAATGCAACAAGCACACAATCAAGACTTGATTAGAAAACAGTTCTACATTTCGAGGAACCAGACTGAAAAGCTTGATTTAATAGCTAAGAAACAAAAAAAGTCTGCCGCCGAAATAGTTCGCCTGGCCATTGATGCGTATAACCCTGATGCTATAAACAGTCTTGAAGAAACAGAGCTTATGGAATTAGTTTCTACACGTCTTAAAGAAACTATTGCTGATACTCGTGAGACCAGAAAACGCTTAAATAAAACTTTAAATGAACTCGGACGGAGGTCAGTTTAATGGGGGGCTGGAAGGATTTGCTTTTAGATACGCTAAAACTTACAGATGAAGTTAAGCGACTCAACAAAGATATTGATCGCCTGGAAACGCACGTTGTTGATGTAGACAAAAGGGTTGTTCGCTTGGAGACTTTAATTGAAGTTACCAAAGGTCAGAACATTGGTCTTATCAAGAAACTGTAAAATAGACGCTTCCCATTTTTCTTCAGTAGTGTCCGGTTAGGTGACGGAGAAAATACGTAGGCATTGTGCCAACTATCTTGGGGAGCATAGCTTTTCGCCTTGTATCTACTCGCCACGCCTATAAACTTTAGGCAATTTATTTAAAACAGATCACAATAGGAGACAAAAAAAATGAACAAATCAGAACTCGTTGCTGCAATAGCAGATTCAGCAGCCCTCAGTAAAGTAGCAGCAGAGAAAGCACTCACCGGGATGATTGAGTCAATTTATGAAGCACTTTCCAGCGGTGACAGTGTAACCCTCATTGGCTTTGGCACTTTTTCCGTATCAAAAAGAGCTGCACGTACTGGCCGCAATCCCCAGACAGGAAAACCATTGAAGATTGCTGCTAAAAACGTTGCAAAATTCAAAGCCGGTTCGAAATTGACTGAGGCAGTAAATTAGATGGACTGCTTTCCCTGGATTCAGTGAACAAAGTCATACTCGTCCGTTCGGCCTCCAGGTCCGGCTATTAGGACTTCGGCAAAAACAGACGCCGTATAGAAGAAATTCGAGCGGCATTGTCGGAGTTCTCTTTCCAGGTTTTTTCAAATGGGGGTTGGCATGCGGAGTTGTCGCTCTTATTCCCCTTTTCCTTTCAGCTCCTAAGCATAAACCCGTCGCGGCAATTTTCATTGTCGCCATGCTTACTGTTACCTCGTTTCAGGCGTTTGTAATTGAACCCAGGCCCCAGCACTGAAGAAGGAAATCCCCTCGTTTGAAACCACAACAAAGAACCATCCACTCCGTGAACAATTTAGAAAGTTACACGGTGTCTCAGCAGCAGGAAACCTTTCGGTAATCGGAGGCGGTATCGCTCTGGTTATCCTTCTGTAAGCACTTCAGCCGCAGTTTATATGATAAAGAAAAAAAGTCTCAACGATGATGCTCTTGGTGTAGCGTTTATGATACTACCCTTTAATGACCGCCAGTGGCCTTAGCTCCACCGCAATATCAACCAAATCTGCTTGATTCCCCATTACAGTAAAGATATTTTTGTATGCTCCAGCGGCTTCGTCAAGGTCTTTGGCGTTTCGTATGCCGTGAATAACTCCAAGTGCGTCAAGGCGTGCAATCTCTGCGTCAAGGGAAAGCTCTTTTTGGGCCTGCTTGCGGCCCATTCTCCGTCCGGCCCCGTGGGAGCATGACATAAAGCTTTCAGGTTCTCCCTTTCCTTGTACAATATAGCTGACCGCACCCTGGCTGCCGGGAATAATCCCAAGCTGGCCGTGGTATGCCCTCGTGGCACCCTTGCGGTGAATCATCACGTTTGCGCCAAAGTGGTGCTCCATGGCGGCGTAGTTATGGGCAATATTGACGATCTCGCCAAATGAAACATCACCAACCGCTTCAGCTACACACGACTTAACCCGTTCCATCATAAGACCACGGCTTGCAAGGGCAAAGGCTACGCAGTATTGCATTTCAGCCAGGTAGGATTGGCCCTCTTGTGTGTTCAGGGGCAAAAACGCAAGCTGCCAGTTTTTGGGCACAGAGGAGTTCCAGCGCTCATTAAGCGTAATCGCCAACGCGTTATAGTAATGTGCAACTTTAAACCCTATATTCCGGCTACCGGAGTGAATCATCAACCACACAAATCCATCATTACCTTGCTGCATCTCAATGAAATGGTTGCCCCCGCCAAGTGTGCCTATCTGCTTCAGCGCAGAGTAATATTCACGCTTCACAATCGGCAACTTGCTATCTTCACAGTCAACCCCGTGTGGCATCAATTTCTCATCTTGCTTTTCGAAGTGGTGCGAGAACCCAACAGGGACAGCACTTCGTATGCCACCCATGATTTTCTTTAACGTCTCTTGGTCAAGGGCAGGAATAGAAGTCCTGAGGGCGCACATTCCGCACCCAATGTCCACACCCACTGCGTTAGGGATAACGACGTCCAGGGTTGCCATGACACCGCCGATAGGCATTCCGTAACCTTGATGAGCGTCAGGCATAAGGGCTATGTGCCGGAAGACGAACGGAAGGTTTGCAAGGTTCTTGGCTTGCTCAAGCGCCCCGGCCTCAATGTCATCCAACCACAATTTGATAGGCTTCTGTTCTGTAGAAATTACTTTTTTCATACAATCCAACTTTAGTTTTTTATTCCCCAAGACCTGACACTAAAAACTCTTCCTCACATAACGCCAAGCTCACTGGCGAGGATGGAGTGTAGCGGAATCCCCGTCCAGTGCAATGCTTTGTTCGGCGGTAGTTTCTACACGTTCCTCCTCAATACCAAGCGCTTTGGCACGTTTTATCCATAGTCTCCGGGCCAGTACACGCATGTCTTCGACGCGGTCGATTTCGTCCATGATTTCAACACCAAGCAAGGTCTCAACCAAGTCCTCAAGCGTCACGACTCCTCTCGTCCCCCCATACTCATCAACAACCAGAGCGATGTGCTGACGATCCTTGAGTAATCTATTCAGTAACATCGGTAATGATACCGTTTCAGGAACCACAGAGATGTCACGCTTCAAGGACTTGAGCATTTCTTCCTGCTGGTCCGATGCTTTGCTCAACAAAATGTCACCCCTGAGAACAAAGCCGGTAATATCGTCGATCCCTGTCTTATAAATGAGAATGCGCGAGAATGGTTTATCTTTGAGGTACTCGAATACCTCCGATACCTTTCTATCTTCGGCAAGGGCAAACACCACGCTAAGTGGCGTCATGACATCCATGGCCTTCACCGATCCATAGCGAAACAGATTTTGTATAATTCGGGATTCGTTATCGTGAATGTGCCCGCCGTCATAACCGAGCCGCGCCATGGCGATAAACTCGTCGCGACTGAAATTGTGTATGGCCTTTCCACGTGATATGAGTTTTGTCAACTTCTCTGAGACCCACACAAATGGATAAAGGGTCACGATAAGGCCCT
>JADGBM010000142.1 GCA_015231515.1 Desulfobulbaceae bacterium | reverse complement strand
CCAAAGGGAACAAGTTGCTGTTTATCATAACGCTGCATCGAATCGAGGCTATTATCAGTGATCAGAAAGGCGCTGTTGAAATAGTTGGTAGTACCAGAAACAGGTATACTGTAGTGCGGAGCCCCTGTGAGAATTTCAGGGGCGTTGGCTGCTGCTGCAAACTCCTGAATTGAACTGAGCAAGGTGCTTTCACCAGGGAAAAAAGGAAGTGCCGTCTCCGGCCAGATGGCAAGGGCAAGCGAACGGTCTGTCGAGGCAAGCTCTGTCAGTTCCAGATACGTTTGTACGGTCTTTTCTTGACCGTCGGCTGACCACTTTTCGCTTTGATCAATATTGCCCTGCATGACGGCAGTGGTCAGCGTCGGGGCCTGTTCAATAACCTGCTCCAATGTTTTTAGGCGGTGCTGGCCGTAGATAACTGTGCCGACAATCAGTAAACAGGCAACTACTGTCGTTGGTATCTGCCCGAAAGTGTGCTGGGGGTGAAGCGATTTTCTTGGGCCTTTGCAGAGAATTGTTGCAATCAGGGCATTGGTCATGACAAGTAAAAAGGTGATTCCCGAGTGCCCTGTAATATCAGCGATTTGGATGAGAAGCGGGGTTTGAAATTGTGAGTAGCCCAGATCCTGCCACGGAAAACCGGTGAAAAGCCAGGCTTTGATCTGGTCCAGACCGACCCAGATAATTGGAGCTGAAAACAGTACCGGCACGAGTTTTTTGGTCGCTGACAAGGTGGCGGTAAAAAAGGCGAAATACAAGGCCATGTAAGCCGCAAGGCCAAGCATGGCAAAAACAGAAACAGGCAGTGGCAAGCCGCCGTAACGGCCTAAGGCTATGACAATCCAGTAAAGCAGAGCGGTGTTATAGAGGAGTCCACAAATAAAGCCGAGTCTGGCCGCCGATGTAATTGAAATCTCCCTGGTGAGACAGGAGTTGATTAGGGGAATGAGGGCAATCCACATAACAGGGGCAATAGCCCATTGGCCAGGAGAGCCCATGAAAAGCATCAAGGCTGAGAGGAACGCCGCACTATACTGTTTCGGGATGCGATTTGATCTCATTTTGAAAAGGGGACTTTAGGGAAATCTTTTGACGGCGCCTGAAAATCTAAAGCACGGACGTGGTGCCAGGGTTAATTTGATGTTTGTATGCCTTAAAAGGGCTTGCCTTTACGAATTTTAAGGGTTGAGACCCGACGGGTGGTTGCTGAGATAATCTGCACGGAAATATCCTTAATTGTGATGGATTCACCGACCTTAGGGAGATGGCCAAGTTGGTGAATAACCAGGCCGCCGATCGATTCATAGGGGCCTTCAGGGAGTTTTATGCCGAAGTGCTCCTCGATCTCTTCGATGTCAATTTTTGCATCAGCCAGAAGGGTAGATGAGTCAATGACCTTCCAGTGGGCTTCTTCTTTGTCTGATTCATCGCTGATCTCGCCGACAATCTCTTCGAGAATATCTTCAAGGGTGAGTAACCCGCGTACACTGCCGAACTCATCAGTGATAATCGCCATATGAACTTTTTTGGTTTTGAATGTGCGTAACAGCGAGATTATCTTGTCATTTTCCATGGCAAAAATTGGCGGCTGTTTGACCATCTCTCCGGCGGTGGGCGCCACTGTTTCGCATCGACAGTAATTCAGGAGATTTTTGGCGTGGAGGATACCGGTGATATGATCTGGGGATTGACTGAAAATTGGTATTCGTGTGAAACCTTTTTCAGAAATTATGGCGATCATCTCGTCAACAGTAGCTGATGATGGGGCGCAGACCATTTCTGTCTTCGGGGTCATGATCTCTTTGGCCAAGGTTTCACGAAACTCGAATATAGAGCTGATCATTTCACCTTCCTGTGAAGTGATCAGGCCTTGCTCTTCACCATCATCAAGAAGCTCCTGGATTTCATGCTCAAGGTCTTTAGCAGTGTCTGGTGCTTGTGAAAGCTTTATAAGGTCGAAGAAACGGCGAATGAGGGAGGTTCTGTTGGAGTCGGGGGCGGCGGTTTTATCCATTTCAAGTTTCTTAATGATTGTTGTGAACGTGTAATCAGTGGTTCGTGAGGTTCGATATGTAAATTAGTACGATATAAATATGAAGCTCTAGGCAAAAGGTCAAGGCGAAATAAAATAAATTGACGCCTTTATTCAAAATCAGTATATCAAGGCACATTTTTATGCGTGTTTTTAGCTGCTTTTAGTGATTATCTCGATTGGTTGTTTGGATGTTTAGATTTTGTGTTAGTTGTGGTATGGTGGCACGCGATAGTAATTTCACCACTTTAGTGGGTTGGTTTTTTTATGGAACGCACATTCTCTGGTGTCTGATTGGGAATCTGCGGCAAATATTCTTTGCTGATAGCAAATAGCTAACGGCAGACAGTTGAAAAATAAATGAAAGATAAAATACTTATTGCCAATCGTGGCGAAATAGCCGTCCGGATCATGAATGCCTGTAAGGACCTGGGGCTTGATTACATAGTTATCTACACCGATGCTGATGCTGACTCCCAGCACGTTCGTCTCAACCAGGATGGCCAGGGTGAGCACCAGAAAGCCTGGCGTGTTGCCAGCTATACTGATCCTAACGATATTCTGTCTGTTGCCGACCATACAAATTGTACTGCAATTCATCCGGGCTATGGATTTTTCTCGGAAGATTTCCGTTTTGCGCGCCGGGTAACAATCAGGGACCGTTCTTTGACCTTTATCGGCCCTAACTGGGAAGTAATTAAAAGTCTTGGTGACAAAATAAATACCAAGCGTGTCGCCAATAAGCTTGGTATCCCCACCATTCCCGGAACTGACGGGCCGATTTATAATGAGATGGAGGCCGAAGAGGTCGCTGCCCAGCTTCTTGATGAGCAAAATGAACAGGGCGTCAAGAAACCATCTATTCTTGTGAAAGCTGCCGCCGGTGGTGGTGGTATGGGTATTGAGGAGGTCTTTCGTATTGAGCAGTTCCGACGTGTGTATCGACAAGTACAGAATTATGCCAAGCGCCAGTTTGGTGATGCCGGTGTCCTTATTGAGCAGTGCCTGAGAGATTATAATCACCTGGAAGTGCAACTCGTTTGCAGTAAACACGGAGATCAACTGCACTTTGGAACCAGGAACTGCACAATTCAAAGTACTGGCAGGCAAAAACGGCTGGAGGCTGCTCCGGGTTTTGATATAACCTGCTTTGAATATGATTTTGATGCAGAAAAGGTTCTTAAGCAGGTTGTGGATTATTCTTTGAAGCTGGCAGCCCATGTGCGTTACGACAACGTTGGCACCTGGGAGTGGATTGTCAGTCGTGACGGTAAACCGTATCTGCTGGAAGTTAACACCCGTATTCAGGTTGAAAATGATGTCTCAGCCCGCATCAGTTACCTGCAAGGCAAGCAACCCAATCTTATCAGGGAACAGATTCGTCTGGCCCTTGGAGATACGATGGGCTACGCCCAAAAGGATATTAAGTTTCAAGGGTCAAGTATTGAACTGCGAATGGTTGCCGAAGATACCCATCGTGGTTTTGCTCCGTGGATCGGAACGATAACGAAGTTTGACTTTCCTCAGGAGGATTGGGCGGCAGTCTATACCCACGTGCCTTTTGATCGCGCTTACCGGATTCCCAGCGAGTACGATCCCAACCTGGCGTTGGTGCTGGTCTGGGGGGAGTCGATGGCTGAGGCCAAAAGTCGGGCCGCAAATTTTCTTGATCGGACAGTTATTGCTGGGGAAAACAGTAAGGGTGATTCGATAATGACAAATCTACCCTATTTGCGGGATAATTTAGATAGATTACTAACCTTTTAAATAAACCAGGAGCAGTTCTTTGGCAACGATAGTCAGAAGAGCTGTCGGGTTTGTTTAAAACCTGGAACTCAAGTTATATATTTTATGGAAGATATTCGAAAACGATTGGCCAAATGTGAAGAGGGCATTGAGTACCTCAGTCAGATCAAGGACGGTGTTGAATGGGGAAACCTATCCGGCCTGAAGGCTAATATCAATAGGTTGAAAGATGTCTATTACGACCACTCGGAGGAAAGCCTCTCCGCTGAGGTACGAAAAATTGAAGAGTCAGTGACTTTTCTTGAAAAACGAGCAGAAGAAAACCTCACGCCTATGGAACGGGTTCGCATTGTGCGAAGCCCCTTACGGTTTTCATTGAAGGATATTCTGGAAAATGTCTACGAGGACTATACTGAGCTTGGTGGTGAGGAAGATGCCAACATCGATCCCGCCATGGTTGTGGCCAAGGCCAATATTTTTCGTCGTGCAAAGAAGAAGTCTTATACCCAGCAGGTCATGGTTATTGGTCATGAAAAGGGGCATGGTGAGGAGTTTAGAAATGGCGGATCAAGTAAGCCTTGGGGCAATGAAAAGGCACTGCGTTATATGCAGGTTGCCCAAACCGAAGGAATTCCCATACATTTTTATGTCTTTACTCCCGGTGCCTTTCCTGTAGAAGAGTATCCAGGAGCAGCTCAACAGATCGCCAGAAATCTTTATGCTATGGCAAAACTACAGGTGCCCATTGTCTCAATTATCTCTGAAGGTGGTTCGGGCGGTGCCGAAGCTGTAGGCCTATCTGATTACCGGTTGATGTTTTCCCATGGATATTATTCGGTAATCTCCCCTGAGGGTGCAGCAGCGATTGAAGGTAAGGTTCGAGAGGGAGAGAAGCTGCCGAAAGATCTTATTGAAAACTGTGCCGAACGACTGAAGATTACGGCTTATGATAATCTTGAACTTGGCAGTATTGATAGAATTATCGAAGAGCCTGCTTTAGGTGCCAAAAGGGACGATTTTAACTTTTTTAAACGCCTTCGCTATGAGATGATGCGGGCGACTGATGAGGTTGTCTTAAAGACCAAAAGTTTACGGGCCTTCAGGGCCTATGAGCTGAAACTTAAAAAGAACGAGGAAGAGTCGGTTCGGATTGATGTTGATGGTGATGCGGATATGGATCTGCACATGGATATTTCCTGGGATCTCAATAAGGACGAGTTGAAGAGACTTGTTACTCTGCGGACAAAAAAATACCGTGCGATGGCAAATCATGCATATTCATTGAAGGAAAATCGCTTAGGCAATTTTTTAAAAAATGCCCGGCATAGAACCGCAAAAATTTATTATACCGTCATCTATGACATCTTGAAAAACCAGCAGAAGCAGGTTGAGAAGGTTATTAAGGATGTCTCCGGCGAGAGTACAAGTTTTCTGACAAGGCTTGCCGCGCCATTCTCAGCAGCCTACGATTTCATCTCGAAAAATCCGTCCGGTAAGGCTGTCAGACAGTTGAGTTCTTCGGGCTTCAAGAGTCTTGAAACAGAGTTCGGCGATACCTATACAAGCCCACTGGCAAACGAAGACAGAACGGTAACATGTCCCAATGCCAACAAGCATGGCTGTAAGGATCTCTGGATTCCTGATCTCTACGGTGAATTTTGTGGGGTATGTGAAAACTGCGGGCATCATTTTCCTCTTGAGTACGAATGGTATCTGAAACATCTCTTTGACAAGGATACCATTCGCGAGTTTAACGCGGATATCGCTGCGGGCAACCCGCTTAATCATCCGACGCTGGGCAAAAAGCTAAAGTCGGCAAAAAGCAAAACTAATCGGCAAAGCGCCAATATAACCTTCCATGGCCGGGTCATGGGTGTGGAGATAGTCGTTACCATGCTCTATAGCGATTTTCGTAATGGCACGGTTGGGGCTGCAGAAGGTGAAAAATTCGTGCGGGCCTGTGAGATGGCAAAATTGCAAAGAAAACCTTTGCTGGCCTACGTGCACACTACCGGTGGGATTCGGATTCAGGCAGGCACTATGGGAGTTGTGCAGATGCCTAAGTGTACCATGGCTGTCAGAGATTATGTTGATTCTGGGGGTCTCTATATAGTGGTCTATGATAACAACTCGTATGCTGGCCCGGTTGCCAGCTTTCTGGGCTGTTCTTACTACCAGTTTGCCATTCGCTCAAGCCGGATTGGCTTTGCCGGCTACCGAGTTATCAGAGAGACAACTGGCCAAGATCTGCCTCAGGATTATCATAGTGCTCGTAATGCCCTGAAAAGAGGCCATATCCAGGGTATTTGGGACCGGCGAGAATTCAGGCGCAATCTGC
>JADGBM010000141.1 GCA_015231515.1 Desulfobulbaceae bacterium | reverse complement strand
TTATAACAGAATCTACGCCGCTCTGCAATCCTTATTGGAATTATTCAAGAAATAAAATTGCCTGTGAGAATTTGTTAAACAAAAAATATTCAGAAAACAACTTTCCAGTTTGTATTGTCAGGCCTTCCTTGACTTATGATACCGTAATTCCTCTAGCTATAGGCTGCTGGAATGATTACACCATGATTCAGCGTATGAAACAGGGTAGACCTGTAATAGTTCATGGTGATGGCACTTCCCTCTGGACGATAACTCATGCCGAAGATTTTGCCAAGGGTATAAATGGCTTGATGGGCAATCAGCAGGCCTTAGGTCATTCCTTCCATATTACTTCTGACGAAGTTCTGACCTGGAATCAAATCTATGAAGCTACTGCAGCCGCTGCAGGCGTAAAAGCAAATATTGTTCATATAACCACAGATTTTATAATAAAAACTGCTAAAGAACTCAGACAGGGATGGATGGAAGGTAACTTGGCTGGAGATAAGTCGATCAGTACAATTTTTGACAACAGTAAGATCAAAAGTTTTGCCCCTGAATTTAAAGCCACAATTTCCTATAAACAGGGCATCAAAAGAACTGTAGAATGGTTTGAAGCTAAAAAGGAAAGAATGAAAATTGTTGAAGGCAACAATAAGTTTATCGATGATGTTTTGGCGGCCTACAACAAGGCCATAAGTTAATTTTAAAAAGGTTATATTATTATGAGTAAAACTTACAAATTAGGTATCTTGGGTTGTGGCGATTTTTTGCGTTGGCAGGTTGGAAGTATAAAAAGTGCGGCAAATGTAGAAGTTGCTAAGCTTTTTGATCCAGATAAAGCTAACGCAGAAAAATTTGCTGCTGAATTGGGTGGAAGTGTTGCCACTAGCGAAGATGAAGTTTTGACGAGTAAGAATGTGGATATCATTTGCCTTTTCGTGCCGCCCTTCTTAAGAAAGGAATTGACCAGAAAGGCTGTTGAAAACAATAAGCAGATTATTGCCACCAAACCCATGGCCCCTAATAAAATAATTGCTGAAGAAATAAGAGATATAATTGGCAATAAAGTCAAATGTGGTTTTCTATATTGCCGGACTAATAACGCTTTAGTTAAAACTGCGAAAGAAATATTTGATTCCGGTGAACTGGGAAAACTAGCTCTTTATCGTCAGGATTGGCTACATCATTATCCAGCTTGGAATAACTGGGCTCTTGACCCTGAAAAAAATGGCGGACCATTTATGGATGCCATGATTCATAACTTGAATATTTCCCGGTATTTAATGGACTCACCGGCAACAAAAGCTTGTTTTTTTGCCGATAATCTGTCACACCAAGACTTAAAGTGTTCGGATACAGATATGATGAAGGTAGATTTTGCTGGCGGTGGAGCTGCTTATCTGTTTATAACCTGGGCGGCTGAATTGGCTGTTTACAGCACCGCAGGAAATGACCGTGAACATATTGATATTTTATATATGATTACTGATCAGGGTTGGAGAATCACTCATGAAAATGGAAAATTAGTTGCCTCCAAGAATGGCGAGAAAAAGGAATATTCAATTAATGGTTATGAGAAAAATATTTACGAAAGATTTGCTGATTCTCTTACCAATAATTCCGCTATTCCTGAAGATATGGCTGATGTAAATGAGGCTTGCAAGGATATTACCATAGTTTCAGCTTGTTCGGTAGCAAAAGGTAATACTATTAAAATCTAGCAAATAATATTTTACGTGAGTAGCCATCTTTATAAATTATAAATATAACTGCTCACACCAGGCTTATAAACATTTTTGCTAATATTTATGTTGTCAGAAGTCAAAAAGTAATTAAGAGTAGCCAGGAGTGCCGATAACTTCAAGTTTTATGGAAGTGCATTCTATGAATTGTCCAGCACTTAGTTACTCTACAAGTGCCTTGAGCAGAGCTTCACGACTGTCTGAATAGAATTGAATATCAATTTTTGTAGCCATCTCATCTGAAAGATCAAGTAACTGCCTACGACAGGTAACAGGCACAAGCAAAGAAGTTGCTCCTTTTTCTATCGCAATTTCAGCAATTGTTACGGCATTGTGGACAGGTTCGATAGAACCGCCGAGGTTAATTTCACCAATCATAAGAAGACCTCCCCTAATGCTTTTCTTTAATAAAGCTGAACATAAAGCTATAAGTGTGGAAACCCCAAGTTTGCTGCCAGACTTTGAGACATCAAAGGCCCGTAGCTGTATGGTAAACTCATGTTGACGCGGGTCTTTATCTCCAACAAGTTGCATTGCCCTGGAATAAAGGTTTTGTTCAGCAAAACCGACACTCTCTCTAAAAGCTGCGGGAACCGGCTTGTTTAATATTTTAACGCCTGAACCTTGGCCTTCATTAACTTCGATACGGTATAAGCCTGGGTTTTCTTCACCACTCCCTGGACTTATTGCCCAAATTTGTCCAGGTTCCAAGGGATCGCTGCCAATACTGTTATCGCTTTGTAATTCTGGTGTTGAGACAAATTTTTCCACTCCATCTTCGCCCAAAACATAACTGAAATGAGTGTTGCGAAATTCAGCTGCACCTATGCGTTTTTGTTGCTCCTTTACTCTTCTACGGGATTCCAGCGCCACTCTGACAACCCATTCTAAATCAGTATCGGAAACATCCTTTGAACATGATGGGTAAAGAAGCTTCAGTAATCCACTTACGGTTTTGTTGACGGCATTTGTATCTCTACCTGAAAGTGCTCCTCCAAAATGAACTCGATTTTGTAAATGACTTACTCTACTTTCATTGCGGAGCTGAGTCCAACATTCAGATAAAAAGTCACTCACCAGACCAAAATGTTGGGTTAAAAGTTCTTTGCTGATTTTAGGTATATCCCAGCCCGGCAAGAAGGCGTGTAACCTATCCATAAAGGCGGTGTCATCGCGCATTTCCTGTGGCATTGGGTAGAACAGGTGACCAATACGCTGCTGATGTTCCACATCAACTTCAAAGTTTCCCACCATAACCATACTTCCATCGGCACGAATACTCTCTTTGCCACGACTGAACTCTCCAGACTCCATATAACCCTTCATTATATTCACACCGTCCTTCTGATCGAAAGATATGCCTGATATTTCATCAAAGCACACTACATCATACTGACATACCAAACCTCGTTGACCATTGGAATTATTGACAAACATTTTTGCCACAGTTGCTTTACCCCCTGATATCAAGTGGGCATACGGTGAAATCTGCTGAAAAAGATGGCTTTTTCCGGTTCCTCTCGGCCCCAGTTCAACCATATTGTAATTCCTCTCAACAAAAGGAACCATGCGAAGCAAAAGTGCAGATTTCTGGCGATCAGAAAGCCCATCTGGTTCCAAACCTATAGAGCGTAACAAAAAACTTATCCACTGCTTGGTAGTAAATACTTCGCGAGCTTCTGCCAGTATATTCAATACTTCGCGTTTTGACAGTTGTATTTCCCTGAGACCTGCTATAGCAAAAGGTCGACCATTTTTTTCTTGGGCTATGACGGCATCGTATGACAAGGTTATTTCCGCATAAAATCCTCCAGTCAACATTCTTTCATGCTTATTTACAAGTTCAGATTCTATGCGAGCATCAGCAAGTCTCAAGCTGGGGATGGTTGCTATGTACGAGTCTGTTTTGGCATCTAACCGAGCGGTGATGATATCTATTATTTTAACTTCTCCATTTTCTTTAGCACGGGATTTAAACAGTTCCTCTTGTCCAGCTTTTATAGTGCGATCCTGTAATTGACGCTGCACAATATCCAACCCTTCTTCAATTTCGTGCTCGTCAATACTGGCACAGTAGCGGCCTAAAAGAAATTCTACAACATAGGTTGGCACTGGGAATTGCCTACTAAAAGTGCGTACAAGGTCCTTGCGGACTAAATATCCCTCCAGAACTCCTGAAGCCAGGCGGTCTAAATCATCCAATTCTTTCATTATTCTCCCCCAATTAATGTTTCAGTTTGAAACACCAAATCACCATCTGTGTTGAGTAAAACAAGAAAAGCTTTATGCCCTTCTTTTTTTTCATCTTCCACTATTATAGATGCAGTCCCATCATTTTTTACTTCACCAAGTTTATTGACTAGGCTACTCGAAGAATCACCCGCGTAAGTTCTCAAGTCAAATCTTGCATTTTCATAAGTTCCTTGAAAGCTCACTCGACAACGAAGGCCATTCCATTTCACTTCCCTTATAGAAACCGAATTTGTTGTATTGCCCGCTCTGGCTGTTACCGTTAAATGAGCAATAACACATTCCTGCAGACTCAAACCACCATGGGAGTACTCCAAACCTTTGCGAAAGACTGATATTCCGTCAGCAACAGCAAGATTGTACTCATTATTCCAGTACCATGGGAATGTTTTTTTATCACTTGTCGCCCCAGATTTCATCGCAGCATAACGCCCCCATTTATTCTCCACCAGATGACTTGATAGTTCTATCTTTGGAAGTCCTCCAGGTAGCAGCAACCACCCATGATCGGTAACTATGTCGACGCGCGACCATCCTGCATCAATGAGACTCAAGACTTTACCACAAATATCTTGTAGAATATTCTCAAGCTGAGTAGCTATTTTCCAACCGCGGTCATGCCCTTCGTGATCCAAATTACCAAATTCACACCAAGCTCTTCCCTTTCCATCGCCAAGCTCATCGCTCCCCAAAAGCTGCCAGCCCTCATTTTCCAGTAGTTTTTTCAAGTGATGCCCTCCTTTTAGCAACTGACCAGTGGCCTTGACTTGTGGCTCGAAATCAATACCAGAGGCTTTGCCACTGATATGGCAAGCCACTGGTGTTGCTGCTGGTTTGCCGGTGGATGTAACACTTGGCAATGGTGCCCAACGCATCTGTTCCGTAATATCGCACTTAGCTTCTGCAAGAATGGAAGATAATTTGCGACCGGTATCCATACGCAGTCCGTCTATAAAAAGAACACAGCATCCTGAAGGCAGATCATCAGGTTTATTAGGAAGAGCTTTAGTGCCAGGATACCCCTGTTCCTCTGCTAGTTTTTGAAGGTAATGGGCAGAATTCTCTAACCAAGGCAAATATACAGTCCTGATAGCAGATTGGATAGCTGCAAAGTTTTTTTCTCCAGCACCTGCAAGAGCACGCAGTACTGCATAATCGACTTTCCAGCCAGAAGATGCGTAGTCTTTTGCCAACTCTTCTAAAGTTCCCGTATTCAAATCTTTGCCCGTCAATTCCGCTAGTTCTGCCAAAGCTTCCATTGCTTTAGCCAAAGGAGATTCACCCAAATCACACCAGACATGATCACGGCGTTCTCCGTGCTCAGAGTTGAGTTTTATCAACAACCTTCTGGCTATATGTGGTGGTTGTTCATTCAAGGCCAGTAGTGCCTTTTCCAAAGACTTCTCTTGTTCATCATTCCATTGCGGCCAGCCTTCAAAACTTATGCCTCCAAAATAAAAGCTGACATATTCAGGAAGCGGACAGGAACGAATACGCTCTGGAATATTCGGGTAACGATGAGGTGCTTCACGGTAACGATTCCAGACATTTTCCCATTGACCTGCATGCTCTGCCAATTTTTTCGCCGCTTCAAGAACTCCTTGGTTCTGAGGATGAAAACCAGTTTCTGAGTTACAAAGTGCCACAAAAGCATCCCATTCATGTTCGCTGCGATTCTGTTTAAAGGCCTCTCCCTGATCTATCCATTGAAGGATATCAAGAGTCAGATCTCCGCCAGAAATCATTGAATTGAAAGCATTGGCATTCAAATACTTGCCTTTCAGTAAATCAAGTTCTTCATCAAGTATTCGGTGAAAAGCCAACTTCATGGCTTCCCTGCTTCCCAGGTCTTGGGCAACCTCCAGTCCCAGACCGCCCTGCTCAGACTTTAAATAAGCCAAAAGGCTCCAATCCTTGCCATTGTACTGCGACCAGATAGAACCACGATATTGCAACTCTGCAATAGGTTTTAACTCCTCAGGGTAATCCTCAACTACCCGCAAATCCTGCCGACCAAAACCGGGGAGATAGAATATTGGAATTTGTCCTTCAAAAGAAGGGAACTCAGGGATTTTACCAGCCATCACACAGCGCAGCCATATTGCGGGGCCCATCCGCTTATCTGAGGCGTAACTGCCAAGTACAAACAACTCAGGCAACGCCTCTTGTATAAGAGGGATCACTGCTTCCCACTGTCGTTCATAATCAGGCCA
>JADGBM010000140.1:529-6213 GCA_015231515.1 Desulfobulbaceae bacterium | reverse complement strand
TGCCAGAGGGCGTTGAGATGGTAATGCCAGGAGACAATGTGTCAATTGAGGGAGTACTGATAACTCCGATAGCGATGCAAGAGGGTTTACGGTTTGCGATCCGCGAGGGTGGTAGAACTGTTGGTGCCGGCGTTATTAACACGATTGTCGAGTAGTAGATATCTTAGCGATCATGATACGGATCGCTTGAGATTTACATTTTAATTAATTGTTAACGTACATTAAGAGAAGGTTATGTACCACCCTTCTCTTAATGCATTTTAAGGCAGTCCAAATTAGGGATTGCTCGAAAATATTTAGGGAACGTCATGCGAGACATAATTATTTTAGGTTGTACCGAGTGTAAACAGAGAAATTATAATACGACAAAGAATAAAAGATCGACTCCTCAGAAGCTTGAGATGAAAAAGTATTGCCGTTTTTGTCGTTTACATACTGTTCATAAAGAAACGAAATAAGTGCAGGCCAGTAGCTCTAATTGGTAGAGCATCGGACTCCAAATCCGAGGGCTGGGGGTTCGAATCCCTCCTGGCCTGCCAAGTATTGAAGGAACCAATTCGCTGTTTCGGGATCTGTTCCATATAACTACAAAATCTGACCTGGATTACAAAAATGGCGAGCAACAGCAAGTCAAAAAACAAAAACGAGCAAGAACCGCAGGCAATGAACAAATATAGCCTCGAGAACATTAAAAATTTTTCTACAGAGGTTAAAGTTGAGTTTGATAAGATTGCCTGGCCAGACAAGAAACATACGATGGGCTCAACGCTCGTGGTCGTGGTTCTGGTAATGATGGTATCATTCTATCTCGGGGCAGTTGATCTGGTTCTTGGAAAAATAATTGGAACTGTACTTAAATAATTAGAAACTTGATGGGAATTAAATGGCACGTAGCTGGTACATTGTAAATACATACTCCGGGTTTGAAGAAAAGGCTAAGACTGCCCTTCTTGATCGTATCAAAAATGCAAACCAGGAAGAGTTTTTTGGTGATATCCTTATCCCGACAGAACAAGTTGTTGAGATGGTAAATGGTTCCAAAAAAACATCCGCACGTAAATTTTTCCCTGGCTACATTTTGGTTAATGTAGAGCTAAATGACGAAACCTGGCATACGGTGACTGATACACCTAAAATATCCGGTTTTATTGGTAATGATTTACACCCGGATCCACTTCCTGAGAAAGAGGCAGAAAAGATAATTGGTCGTATTAAGGATGGGGCCTTAAAGCCAAAGCCCAAAATCTCTTTTGAAGAAGGAGATACTGTACGAGTTACTGATGGTCCTTTTACAAATTTTCAGGGTGTTGTTGATGAGGTGTTCCCTGATAAGGGGCGTGTAAAAGTAATGGTAAGTATCTTTGGTCGTGAAACACCAGTAGAGCTCGAATATATTCAGGTTACCAAAGGGTAAACCTACCCCACAAATGAATTACGATTGCCGTATACTGTCGAGTTGCGTTTTGTGACATTGACGGCGCTGACGGCACCACAAACGATAGTACTATATAATTATAGGAGTTTAGACAATGGCAAAGAAAATAGCAGGTTTTATAAAACTTCAGATTCCTGCCGGGAAAGCAAATCCTTCACCGCCGGTAGGTCCAGCACTCGGACAGCACGGTGTAAATATTATGGAGTTTTGCAAAGCCTTTAACGCAAAAACACAAGGTGAAGGAGATATGCTCACGCCGGTAGTTATAACCGTTTACGCTGACCGGTCCTTTTCATTTATTACAAAAACCCCTCCTGCCTCCACTTTGCTGTTTAAGAGCTTAAAGCTTAAGAAAGGTTCGAGTAATCCAAAGAAAGAAAGGGTAGCTAAAATTTCACAGAGTAAGATTAGAGAAATTGCTGAAATTAAAATGCCTGATCTGAATGCATATGATATTGGCGCAGCTATAAAGATTATTGAAGGCACAGCAAAAAGCTGTGGTATTACAATAATCGATTAATAAAAATGAATCGTAAGATTCTTATATGGTGTAATTGGAGTTGAATAATGGCTAAATCAGGCAAAATACATAAAGCTAACCTGGCGAAGGTTGATTCTGAAAAACTGTACGAACTTAACACCGGAATTAATTTAACCTTGGATTGTGTTCGTGGAAAGTTTGACGAATCAATTGATATTGCAGTTAAACTTGGAGTTGACCCAAGGCATGCTGATCAGATGGTTCGGAGCAGTCTGCTGCTCCCTAACGGTAATGGTAAAATAGAAAGAGTTTTGGTCTTTGCAAAAGGTGATAAAGTTAAAGAAGCCCTTGATGCTGGTGCTGATTTTGCTGGCGGAGATGACTTGGTAGAAAAAATACAAGGTGGCTGGTTAGAGTTTGACAGAACAATTGCCACCCCTGATATGATGGGAACCGTCGGTAAAATCGGTAGGTTACTCGGACCTCGAGGCCTCATGCCTAATGCTAAACTTGGCACAGTGACATTTGATGTTGGTCGTGTTGTTGGCGAAATTAAAGCTGGTAAGGTTGATTTTAAAGTTGATAAGGCCGGAATTGTTCATGCAATGATTGGCAAAGCCTCCTTTGGCCTTGATAAAATCCGAGAAAACTTTCTTGCTTTTATGGATCGCATTATTCACCTTAAACCATCTTCGGCTAAAGGTATTTATCTCAAGGGGATTACCGTTACGTCGACTATGGGTCCAGGGGTAAAACTTGATCCAGCAGAAATACAGACGTTGGTAAAATCTTCTTAATCAGCGTAATTGAGAGAAAGCTGTGTAGCGTTTTTATACCCCACACCTTCATGTGATCAGCACATGAATTAGTCTGTATATTCATCTATGCAGGCAAGTTTTATATAGATTAACTGAGCAGATCTGAAGTCGAAGACAGTAGGTTCCTTTATTATTTGGGTTTAATTGGTGGAGTACATACTTCACTGGCCTACCGAGACATGGTTATAGTATTCAACCAAACCCCGTCGACATCAACTGTTCCATTGTTCAATTTAACCGAAAAATACCTTAAAGGAGGTGAAAACCATTGAACCGCGATGAAAAAGCATCGATAGTTCAGGACTTGTCCGTGAAGTTCGGAAAGGCTAAAATTGCTATTGTTAGCGATTATAGAGGTCTTACCGTTTCTGAGTTCGAAGAGTTGCGTGTTGCTCTTAAAAATTGCAACTCAGAAGTAAAAGTAGCGAAAAATACGCTATTAAGACGAGCTACTGAAGGAACAGATTTTGCGACGATGTGCGACCAATTTAAGGGAACTACTGCGGTCACATTATCATATGATGATCCAGTCGGCCCGGCTAAAGTACTTGTCAATTTTGCAAAAGACCACAGTAAATTAGAAATCCGAAGTGCTGTGCTTGAAGGAAAACAGATATCCAAAGATGACCTGACTGCATTGTCTAAGCTTCCAAGCAAGGAAGTTATGCTGTCCCAGTTGTTATCTACTATGCTGGCAGTACCTACAGGATTTGTAAGAGTGCTTAATGCAATACCACAAAAACTTGTTTATGCACTTCAAGCTGTGAAGGATCAGAAAGAACAATAATTTTTTAAATGATAAGCCTTTTTATTAAGGTGATTTTTGGAGGATGTGAAGATGGCTGTAACTAAAGAAGATGTGATTGAATTTGTAGCAAACATGAGTGTTCTTGAGCTCTCTGAGATGATCAAGGATATGGAAGAGAAATTTGGTGTAAGTGCTGCTGCCCCTGTTGCTGTTGCAGCAGCTGGTCCAGTTGCTGTTGCTGCTGTTGAAGAACAAACTGAATTTGATGTTATTCTTACCGGTTCTGGCGACAAGAAAATTGGTGTTATTAAAGAAGTACGTGCAATTACTTCTCTTGGCCTCAAGGAAGCAAAAGATCTTGTTGAAGGTGTGCCTGCTCCTATTAAGGAAGGTGTATCTAAGGAAGAAGCTGAGGACATCAAAAAGAAAATTGAAGCTGCTGGCGGTACTGTTGAGGTTAAATAGTATCCCTTTATATGCTTTTCTTTTTTTAAGTTAAAAGCATTTGACCCACTAAAACGTTACGGTTTTGCCGTAACGTTTTAGTGCGTTTTGAATCATAACCCCCCAATTCAATCCATTTGTAATAATGGTATTGTCTTATACGACGATAGAATACTCTTTTTTTTGTCAGGTAATGACAAGAAAAATTAACTGATATTTCTTTTGTTTGAACTGTGAAACCAACTGGTGAGGACAGATCTGTAATGAAGATGATGAAACGAGTCAGAAAAAGCTTTGCAAAGATTGGCGAAGTGAGCGAGAAACCGCATCTTATCGAGATGCAGCAGTTGTCATATGAAAAACTCTTACAAAAGGATGTCGAGCCCGATGAACGTGGTGATCACGGTCTACAGGGCATATTTAATAATGTCTTTCCTATAAACGATTTCAACGGAGTTTGCTCCTTGGAGTTTGTTCGCTATAACTTTGGTGAGCCCAAATACACCGTTGCCGAATGTGTTGAGCGAGGAATGACCTATGAAGTACCAATTAAAATCACCGTACGCTTAATTACTTACGACGTCGATCCCGAAACGGAAGTTAAGAGTATCCGTGATATCAAAGAGCAGTCCGTTTATCTGGGCAGCATACCACTGATGACAAAAGCAGGTGTATATGTTGTTAATGGTACGGAGCGCGTTATTGTTAGTCAGTTGCAGCGCTCACCCGGCCTCTTTTATGCCCATGATGATGGTAAAACCCACTCATTAGGTAAACTGCTCTACTCGGCTCGAATAATACCTGTTCGTGGTTCATGGATTGATCTTGAGTTTGATGCAAAAGATGTATTGCATGTTCGGATTGACCGACGTCGTAAATTTCCTGTCACCACCTTACTCAAAGCCTTGGGTCATACAGCGGAAGAGTTACTTACCTTCTTTTATGATACAGAAAATATCGTTATCGAAGATGGTAAGTTTTTTAAGGAATTCAACCTCGAAACCATTGTTGGCCAAAGATCTCCCCACGATATTTTAGATCCGCAATCCGGTGAAGTTCTTGCCAAGAAAGGCAGGAAAATTGGTAAATCACTGGCCCAGAAGATCGCTGATGCCGGTATAGGTAAAATTGAAGTTGACCCGCTTGAAAGTGTTGTTGGTTCTGTAATTGCTCATGATATTATCAATCAGGAGACCGGGGAGGTTATTGCTGTTTGTAACAGTGAAATTACCGAAGATTCCCTTGAGTCCCTTGTTGAATCTAAAACTGAAGCTTTTTCCATACTAATAATAGATGGGATTAAGATAACTGACTCCTTTAGGAAGACCCTGGCCCTTGATAAAGTAAACACACCGGAAGAGGCGCTTCTTGAAATCTACAGAAGGCTCCGACCTAGTAGTCCTCCGACGCCGGAGATCGCTGCTAATTTCTTTGATAATCTGTTTTTTAATCCCGACACCTATGACCTGTCAGAAGTCGGGCGCTTTAAACTCAATGCCAAGTTAGGCGTTGATACTGACATTGAAATTCGGACACTGACAAAAGAAGATATTCTGCTGGCTATTCGTCAGTTGGTACGCTTAAAAGATTCACAGGGCCCGATTGATGACATTGATCATCTCGGTAATCGGAGAGTGCGAACTGTTGGTGAACTTGTTGAGAACCAGTATCGTGTTGGACTGGTCAGGATGGAGCGGGCCATACGTGAACGTATGAGTCTACAGGAAGTTGAGACTTTAATGCCCCATGATCTGATAA
>JADGBM010000140.1:0-494 GCA_015231515.1 Desulfobulbaceae bacterium | reverse complement strand
CCAATTACTTCCGCCATTAAGGAGTTTTTTGGGACCAGCCAGCTTTCACAGTTTATGGATCAGACCAACCCATTGTCAGAGGTAACTCATAAAAGACGTTTGAGTGCGCTTGGACCCGGTGGTCTCTCGCGAGAGCGTGCAGGTTTTGAAGTACGTGACGTTCATCCTACCCACTACGGACGAATCTGCCCCATTGAAACACCAGAGGGGCCGAATATTGGACTGATCGTTTCTTTGGCGGCCTACGCCAGGGTTAATCGATTCGGTTTTATCGAAACTCCGTATCGATCAGTTGTAAATCGTAAGGTTACCAATGATGTAAAATATACCACTGCCTTGGACGAAAAACCTATGATTATAGCTCCGGCTCAGGCTGTGGTTAATAAGAAAGGTAAAATCACTGATGATATACTCATTGCTCGTCACGAGGGTGAGGTTGTGACCGCCAGGGCAGAAGATATTACCAATATGGATGTGTCTCCAAGTCAGCTTGT
>JADGBM010000139.1 GCA_015231515.1 Desulfobulbaceae bacterium | reverse complement strand
ACACTCTTTGGAACATGCACTGTTATCCAGAAAGCGGTGTTCTCATTGGCGTTAAGAGATATTGAAGAGCCATTTTCAACCGGCCACAGAGGATCAGGGTAATATCCTGTTTTTCCAAGAATATCTGTGGTTTTTGTGATATTTATATATTTAACCTGATGAATTTCAGTCTCAATGCCTGAGCCAAACGACTCCATGTTGATGCTTATATTGCCGGAGACTCCGACAGAAGGTTTTACTACAATCTGGAAAGGTTCAAATTCATTCTTTGCAGCATAGACAAGAACCCTTGATGATGTTTCATCAGATAAAAAATCCGGAACAGGATCATTTTTAAAGACCCGTTCCGATGGCAGCGTTGTCCAGATGGAATAATTTTCATTGGATTGAGTAAGTTTATAAGTGTAGTTTTCCTGATTTTCCACAGTATATGCCCATGAGCAGGGTACAAAAATCAGATAGAAGTACGAGAAAAACATAAAAATAAATTTCATTCTCACCAAGATAGGATAATGATCTATTGTTTTTTCTTTTATCGATTTTCTGCTCGTCATGATTTTACCCTCGCTTATTTTTCTTACTCCTATCAGTGCCAGTCAAAACCGTGGTTGCATAACACTCCGGTTTAGCGGCGATGGTACACCACCGTCCGCTGGAACCGGTTTGTAGCTGACCTTTTTTGCCTCCTTGTCAGAAGCTCTTGAATCCGTTTCGACTATGATCAGGTGAGGTCAAAGCGATCAAGGTTCATAACCTTGTTCCACGCCGCTACAAAGTCTTGCAGAAACTTCTCCTGGGAGTCCTCACATCCGTAGACTTCCGCCAATGCTCGAAGTTGGGAGTTAGAACCGAAGATCAGGTCTACACGTGTGCCGATCCACTTGAGCTCACCCGTCTTGCGATCGTACCCTTCAAACACGTTAGAGTCTTTAGAAACTGCCTTCCACTCTGTGCTCATATCAAGCAGATTAACGAAAAAGTCGTTGGTCAGAGCCTCCGGTCGCTTGGTAAAAACACCGTGCTGAGAGCTTCCGAAGTTGGTATTCAGGACACGCATGCCGCCGATGAGAACCGTCATCTCCGGAGCTGTCAGAGTCAGGAGCTGTGCCTTATCAACCAGCAGCTCCTCAGCCGATACAGCGTATTTTGTCTTCTGGTAGTTACGGAAACCGTCCGCTTTAGGTTCGAGAACTGCGAAAGAGTCTATATCAGTTTGTTCCTGCAAGGCGTCCATACGTCCTGGCGTGAAGGGAACTATCAACATGTGACCAGCATTTTTAGCTGCCTGTTCGACGCCTGAGCAACCTGCCAGAATGATCAGGTCAGCCAGAGATATCTTTTTGTCGCCGGACTGTGTGCTGTTGAACGTATTCCGGATATCCTCCAGGGTTTTGAGTACCTTCTCCAGCCTTGCAGGCTGGTTGACCTCCCAATCCTTCTGTGGTGCAAGACGAATGCGGGCACCGTTGGCTCCACCTCGTTTGTCGGAGCCTCGGAAAGTGGAAGCTGATGCCCAGGCAGTCGAAACCAATTCAGACACAGACAGACCTGAAGCCAGAATTTTACCCTTGAGGGAGGCGATATCCTGGGCATCAACCAGTTCGTGATTGACGGCCGGGACGGAGTCTTGCCATATTAGTTCTTCTGTTGGAACTTCCGGGCCTAGATACCGTGTGCACGGCCCCATATCGCGATGCGTCAACTTGAACCATGCACGGGCGAAGGCGTCGGCAAACTGCTCGGGGTTCTGTAAATAACGCCGTGATATTGGTTCGTAGATCGGATCAAAGCGAAGGGAGAGATCTGCTGTGGTCATCATCGGGCGGTGTTTTTTTGATGGGTCGTGAGCGTCAACTACCATGTCCTCTTCTGCCACGTTCTTAGCCAGCCACTGATGTGCACCGGCCGGACTCTTAACCAGTTCCCACTCGTATTTGAACAGCACTTTCAGATACCCTGTGTCCCATTTGGTCGGATTTGGCTTCCACGCACCCTCAATTCCGCTGCTGATAGTATCGCCTCCTTTACCGCTGCCAAAGCTGCTTTTCCAGCCAAAGCCTTGGTTCTCAATAGGGGCACCCTCGGGTTCAGGCCCAACATGAGACGCAGGAGCCGCACCGTGACACTTTCCAAAGGTGTGTCCACCGGCGACGAGTGCTACAGTCTCTTCGTCGTTCATTGCCATGCGTGCAAAAGTCTCACGAACATCACGGCCGGAGGCAACGGGATCAGGGTTGCCGTTGGGACCCTCTGGGTTTACATAGATCAGCCCCATCTGCACAGCGGCAAGCGGATTTTCGAGATCTCGATTGCCGGAGTAGCGGTTATCGCCAAGCCATTTGTCCTCGCTGCCCCAGTAGATCTCCTCTTCCGGCTCCCAGACGTCCACGCGTCCGCCAGCAAAGCCAAAGGTCTTGAACCCCATGGACTCCAGGGCACAGTTGCCTGCGAGGATCATCAGGTCGGCCCAGGAGATCTTCTTGCCGTATTTTTGTTTGATCGGCCAAAGCAATCGACGTGCCTTGTCAAGGTTCACGTTGTCGGGCCAACTGTTGAGGGGTGCCAGGCGTTGAGAGCCGGACCCTGCCCCCCCACGACCATCGCCCATACGGTAGGTGCCTGCACTATGCCACGCCATCCTAATAAAGAGCCCTCCGTAGTGACCGTAATCGGCTGGCCACCAATCCTGTGAATCGGTCATCAGTGCATAGAGATCCTTCTTCAGGGCATCCAAGTCGAGTTTCTTGAACTCTTCAGCATAGTTGAAAGCCTCTCCCATCGGATTGCTAAGATTTGATTGCTGATGAAGAATCTTTAGGTTCAATTGGTTGGGCCACCACTCCTTGTTCGACGTGCCGCCTCCGGAAATGGGCTTGCTCATCCTGCCTGTCACTGGGCATTTACTATCTTCATTCATCTTGATTCTCCTTTACTTTCAGGTTTTGGTTTATAGAGCCAACTCCCTCTTCTGACTCAAAAGGCTTCTTTAAATTGGACTTCTGATGTATAGGGCATCGATCTTAATCTCCAAGATTTTCAGTCTTATAGACAGTGTATCCCTCGTAATGGTAACTTGCATCAATACCTTTCATATAGAGTGCCAGGTCATTTACTTTGTCTGTTAAGGCCTGTTTTAGTAGCACTTTAATTTCAATATCTTTAATCGGGCTTCGCTCCATGGCCAGAAGATAATCATCTTTATCCACACAGCTCCAGTCAACAATCTGGTTCAGCTCTTTTTTCAGAATCAAATCAAGCCATATTCTTGTGCTTCGTCCGTTGCCCTCTCTAAATGGGTGAGCAATATTCATTTCCACATATTTTTCAATAATCTCATTAAAAGTGGATTGGGGCATTGCTTCTATATTTTTTAAGGCTGTTTCAAGATACATAAGAGGAGCAAATCTAAAATTACCTTTTGCAATGTTTACTGTGCGGATCTTGCCGGCAAACGTATAGATATCACCGAAAAGATAGCGGTGAATCTCTGCCAGTGCCTGAAAACTGCCCGCGTTGAACGTATCCAAAACACCACTTATAAACAGTTTTAACGCTTTTGTTTTACTGATTTTTTCTTCCGCTCTTGCAAGTTCCACAGCATCGGTAATGCCTAATTTATTTTCTAAAATCATAGATTGATCTCTATCCCATATTTTTCCAACAGCATCGTGTAATCAGGTGTCTTTTTAAATGCCTTCAGTGCTTCGCCGAAACGCTTTGCAAGATATTCATTCTTTTTTGCCTTGGAAAAGGCTATGTAATTATTCAACTCTATAGCTGGGGGGCTGAGTTGCACCAGTTGCTGATATTCCGGCTTGCCCTTAAAGGCACCTGAGAAGTCGTTCCAATTGAGGATGCCGACATCGTATCTTTGTTTCAACAGCATTTTTACCATCGTCTCTATGGAGTTTGATTCATATTTAATGGCCTTGTCGATCTTGTCATCGCCAAAAGCAAAACCACGGACAACCAGAAGAGTTCTATCTTTCAGGAATTCAGAAATGTTGCCATTGAAGATGATCTTGGATGCGTTCTCTTTGGTTACTATAAATGATATCTTGGCGGACGAAATTATATTGTCATCATTAAAGATAGCCCAAACCTCTCGTTCTGGGGTTTTCCCGATGTAGGTGATACCATCCGCCTTTCCATGCTCCACCATTAAAAGGGCTCGTTTCCACGGAACGCCTATCCAGTGAATTTTTATACCAAGCTTGGCACTGACTGCGTTGACAATATCGGCGTGAAAACCTGAGAATGTTCCTTTGACCATCATCTCCATAGGAGGATAATCCTCTTCTCCGTGAACAACGGTGATTTCGCTTTGTGCCCAGGCTGTGGCACATCCAAACGAAAAAATGGTTAAAAAGATTATCGTTGCAAAATTTTTTATTATTATTCCATATATCATTGGCACGTTTAGTTGACTCAAATATTACCCCCATTGTTTTCAGTTAAAAGGATTTTTTCCCTATCATTTGAAAAAGCGTATTTCGTTTTACCATCAACTTAAAATCAGAGTCTGAATATTTAAACAGCCGTTAAAAAGAGTATGTCTGCTATCAGAGTGAGGATAAAAATCATCATGGAGAGGTTCAGTATAGCAGATTCAAAACGATAGCTTGTTGCATAACCATAAAGATGGATTCGGGTAGTGAAACCTAACAAAGCAGAAGTAGATAATATAAACAGAAAGACTCCATTCAATACCAAAATCCATTGGGCTGTCATGCTTAATCCGGAATAAAAAAGGGGAGCTGTGATAAGCATGAAGCTGTAAAGCAAAATCCATATCAGCATGATGCGTCCAAGTTGCGTTCTGGTAAACAGACCAAGCATGGATGGGAGCTTGTGTCCTGCATGGCTCTGTTCATAATCATCAGGGTATTTTAGCAGAACAAGCCAGAAGTGGGGAAGCTGCCACACTCCAATTATTGCCATTACCCAGATTATATTGCCCAGATTGCCAGAGCACCCCAGATTGCCAGAACAGTAAAGATTGCCAGAACAGCACAGGTTGCCGACAAAAGTCTGTATAGCTGCAAAAATATCTTTATATGATCCTCCTGCTGCACTAAATCCCATCAACGGGGGAATCATGCCGCAGATTGCACCAGGAAAAATTGCAAGAACCGTCCGAGTTTTAAGAGGAGTATATATTCCGTTGTAAAATGCCGTACCAGACAGAGCAATAAGGGCACTTGCAAGAGAGTTGCGGGCAAAATAAAAACCTGAAATACCCGCAGATATGAGCAATAGAGATTGAACCAGCACACATCTTTCTGAGACAGAACCTGATGGAAGAGGGCGTTTTGAAGTTCTTTCAAGGAGTTTGTCTATATGGCGATCCTGATAATTGTTCAGTGCCCCGCTTCCTGAACATAACAGCAGTGACGATAGAGCTGTGAGCCAGAACATAGAGTCTGGATATGGAAAAAATATCAGGTATCCAAGCAATGTGTAAGATGTCAGTCCAAGCGAAATCAAAATCTTGCTGTGAAAATGCATTCTGATTAACTTTAGTCAGATTTCAACCATTCATTGTACTCATCTTCAGTTACAACTTTTAGCTGTGCTGTCATGTCCGCATGTCCAATTCCGCAAAATTCCGTACATTGAACAGAAAACTTGCCAATTTTTTCAGGATAGAACCATGCATATGTGTGAACTCCTGGAACTGCATCCACCTTGATTCTAAAAGCTGGAATGAAAAGCCCGTGAATAACGTCATCAGATGTGACGTTAAGACGAATAGGGCGGCCTATAGGAACAACAAGCTCGTTGTCTGTCTCTTTGCCATTCTTGTAAATAAAAATCCATGAGTACATCTGGGCAATGGTCTCTATCTCCAGAGCATTTTTGGGGACATTTCTCAATCCAGCATATGATGACCAGCCTACCCAAAACATGGACATAGCTATCAATGTGGGAATGACTGTCCAGATCACCTCAAGTTTCCAGTCTCCTCTTATGTCTGCCGGCACAGGATTATTTTTTCTGCTGTATTTTACCACAAACCAGATCATGGTAATTGTTATAAGGGTCAGTAAAACCAAGGATATGCCTATAATATAAAGAAATGCACTGTCAACCTGCTTAACAGGGTTTATTATTTGGTTCATTGTAATCTCCAGAAAAGCCTTACCTATTAATAAAACTCAAAAACGACACCTTGCTATCATTTACAGGTAAATCGCTATCTGTCTGAATCAGGATAGCCAGGATTTACAGGATGGACAAGATGTTTATCCTGTA
>JADGBM010000138.1:4951-6406 GCA_015231515.1 Desulfobulbaceae bacterium | reverse complement strand
TAAAATGTTTACTAATTGCTTGTTTTGTTCCGTCGATAACAACTATTTACTGGGGATTTGAGTACCACAAAATTATTCTATGGGCTTCCGGCGAGAACGGTCAAGAGATATTTAAATTTATTTTCACCATTGAAACTTTTGGCCCCAGTGATTAGGTTCGTCGGTTAAACACTAATTAGACCACACGAAGAACAGGTCATAACAAAAACCATTCGAGGAGAAGTATCATGGCAGCAGCACAGCATGGCGACACCGTAAAAATCCACTATACCGGCACTTTAGACGATGGCACCGTTTTTGACTCGTCAGAGGGCCGCGATCCGCTTGAGTTTACCCTTGGCGGCGGCCAGGTTATTCCTGGGTTTGATGAAGGTGTTACGGGTATGCGTATAGGCGAAAGCAAAACTGTTCACATTGAGCCGGAAAAGGCCTATGGCGTTCGAAACGAAGAGATGGTGATGTCGGTGCCCATTGATCAGGTGCCGCCGGATCTCAACCCGGAAATCGGACAGAAACTGCAGATGGGCGGCCCGGAAGGTCAGTTGATTGTGGTTGAAGTTGTTGAGGTCACCAAGAAATCTGTGACACTGGACGCCAACCCGCCACTGGCCGGCAAAGCACTCAATTTCGATATTGAGCTCGTCGCAATCGCCTAGTACGGCGTCAGTAAAGAACTAAGAAATTTCTCTCGAAACACAAATTCTGACTCAGCAAAAGGTGAACCGTGACAATTAAAATTATTGGCGTTTCGGCCAGCGCTAGAAAAAACAAAGCTACTCATTTTCTACTTGAACACTGTCTTAATGAGATTCAAGTAACAGCTGCGGCCTCAGGAAAAAGCCTTGAGGTCGAATTAATTGATCTTGCCCCCTTAAAAATCAATGGCTGCATTGCCTGTGATACCTGCAAAAAAGGCGTTAAGTGCAGCCAACAGGATGACTATCAAGCGCTTATTCCTAAGCTTTCTGATCCCGACGTCGTAGGATGGATTGTTGCAACCCCTGTTTATATGGGATCTATGTCCAGTCAAGCCAAAGCCTTTATTGACCGGACCGTTCTTTTCAGGCGCAATGGCTTCATGTTTAAAAATAAACTCGGCGGCGTAATAACCGTAGGCGGCTCACGAAACGGGGGGCAGGAGTTAACCATTCAGGCCGTTCATGCAGCAATGATGATCCACGACATGATCATTGTTGGTGACGGCGATCATTTTGGCGGTGCCGCCTGGGCCAACCATCCAGATGGCTATCAAAAGGACACAACCGGCATTAGCACTGCCAGAAATCTTGGCAGGCGCATGAGCGAAGTCGCGCAGATGATGCACAAGCCCTAAGGCCAGCACCAAACAAGTCTGAGATCCTTGAACCTCTCACCACAATTCATAAGCAACTGCTCTCGATTGCTTGAGTTCATTCCACTCACCAAACAGGAATTGTGGATGATGGAAAGTTCAGC
>JADGBM010000138.1:0-4934 GCA_015231515.1 Desulfobulbaceae bacterium | reverse complement strand
GGAATTGATGTGTTTGTCCATAAAGATTATCGGAGTATGCGGCTCGGCAGGAGGATTTACGACGCCCGAAAGGAGTTGTGTGAGAAGTTAAACCTGAAAGGGATTATTGTTGGCGGCCGAATTCCTGGATATGCCAAGTACGCCCATGAACTGACCCCCGACCAGTACATTCAAAAAGTCAAAAAAAGAGAGATTATCGACCAGGTCTTAACGTTTCAACTGTCCAATGATTTTCACCCCAAAAGAGCAATTCGAAACTACATCCCAGAAGACAGCCGCTCGAAAAGTTATGCCGTTTTATTGGAATGGAACAATATCTTTTATGAAAGCAAAAAGAAAATTATCTGGGGGCGAAAATCCAACGCACGAATTGCCACGGTGCAGTGGCAAATGCGGTCATTCAAGGGACTTGATGATCTGCTTCAACAGATAGAGTTTTTTGTCGATGCAGTCTCCGGCTACAAAGCTGACCTCCTTCTTTTTCCAGAGATGTTTAATGCTCCTCTGCTTGCCAATTATGACCAAAAAAAACCGGCAGTGGCCATGCGCTTACTTGCTGATGTAACCGAGGATCTGCGGGAAGCCATGGCGGAGATGGCAATGAAGTACAACATCAACATTGTTACCGGCAGCCTGCCTTTATATCAGGATGAGAAACTGTTCAATGTCTCCTTTCTGTGCCGCCGGGACGGCACCTGGGATTCACAATACAAACTTCATATTACCCCAGATGAATCTGAGTGGTGGGGATTTCAGGGCGGTGAGGAGTTGAAGGTTTTTGACACGGACATTGGCAAAATCGGTATCCTTGTCTGTTTCGACGTTGAGTTCCCCGAACTCTCCCGCCTTCTTGCCGATAAAGACATGAAAATATTATTGGTGCCATACTGGACAGATACCAAAAATGCCTATCTCCGAGTGCGGCGCTGCGCACAGGCCCGGGCCATAGAGAATGAATGTTATGTCGCCATCACCGGCAGTGTTGGTAATCTGCCCAAAGTGGAAAACATGGATATCCAATATTCGCAGTCGGCCATTTTCACTCCGTCTGATTTTGCTTTTCCCCATGATGCTGTGGCTGCTGAGGCAACACCAAACACTGAGATGACCCTGCTTGCAGATTTAGATCTCGATCTTCTTAAAGAGATTCGGCAACAGGGCAGTGTCCGTAATCTGAAAAGCCGCAGGTCAGATTTGTATAAAACAGTGTGGATGAAATAAGAAATTGGTGGGCTACAATCTATGTTGCGGGCTGCTTGGCAATGCCTGTTACCCTGACCCTGTCGATCGTCTCCTGCCCCGCAGATAAATAGTCCAGAAACAGCCTGGGATCACAAACATCCCTGCCAGAACTACCACAACATGCCGTGGGTTTACGCCCAGATCCAGCGCCAGACCAGTACAGTATGTCGAGATGCTTAACACCAGGGTGACAAGAGCCATTTCTGCAGCAAAAACCCGGCCCCGATAGGCATCTTCAACAATTCGATGCATGAGCGAGGTTGAAAATACCCACTGCGTCGCCCCGCCAATATGGCCAAGAAGAACAAAGGGCGCCGCCAGCCAGAGATTCGGCGTCTGGCTGAAAACAAGATAGGCCCCGGCAGAAACAAAAAATGAGGCGGCAATCCCCTTCATCATAGCTGGGGATTCTTCGCCTAATATCCGCCAGGCCAGAATAGGGCCAATGGCAGCGCCAAGTCCGCGGCAGCCGTATAAAATGCCACTGCCGCTGCCATCGCCCCCGGAACTAAAGACCTGTTCACCAAAGACAACCAGCATAACTAAAATACCCCCGGACAAGGCCCAGCCGCTTTTTACCAGAATCAAGGCCAGCACCTTGCGATGACTGACAATATAGCGCCCGCCTTTCTGCATATCTGCAACCCCGGTCAGTTCCCGAATAGAAAGTTTTTTTTCTGATTTTGGGGGAGGCGTATGGGGTAGATCCAAAGAGCTCAAAACAAGAGCAGAAACAATAAAGGTTGCCGCATCAATAACAATTGCCGTCTCCCAGCCGGCAAGGGCAGTAACTAAGCCGCCAAGGGAAGCGCCAAAGGCGAGCAGGATGGACCAGGTGGCGCCGGAAAGGGCATTGGCCAGATTAATCTCTTCCTTAGAACACAGATTCGGCACACTGGCCTGCCGGGCCGGGTTGGCAAAGGTCCAGAGTGACTCCTGCATCAGGGCCAGGGCATAGACGACCCAGACATATTCAGCACTCCGCACCAGTAAAAAACATAAGACAACACCTACTCGAATTACGTCACAGGCAATCATCATTTTCTTGCGGGAAAATCGGTCGGCTACCACACCGGCGGCCGGCCCCAGCACCGTGGAAGGAATAAATTTGGCGATCAGAAACCAGCTTACCGCCTGACCGGAGCCGGTCAGATGCTCTAATAATACAAAAACAGCAATATAATTAAACCAGTTGCCAAACTGGCTTATCACTCCCGACAACCAAAAGCGCCGAAACTGCGGGTTGTTTTTCAGGAAGGCAACATAACTGCGCCAGTTACTGACTGAGGGTGATTTCGGTTGCATAGTGCTTCGGCGGGTGAAGAGTTAATTTAAGAAAAAATATCTCAAGTAATAAATAGAATGAATGGATCGGAGTCTTCGCTACCTTCGGCTTGCAGCAACAGATCTGAGCAATTTTCAGCTTTCAGAAAATCCCCCTGAGTCCCCCTTTTCAAAGGGGGACTCAGGGGGATTTCCCTTTATGCAAAAATGAAAATTACTCTACTGTGAACTTCACGCACTTCATGCGAACTATTATTTCACTGCGAAGTTACATAGTGAAGAATTCAAACAAAAAAGCCCTGGAACAGCATCACTGCCATACCAGAGCTTTACATCTTGCACAATTAAAAAAGGAGATCAGAAGGAGAACAACGTCAGCTCTCGCTAAAATCCCTTTCGTTTGTTCAGCGTAACAGCTTTGTGCCGCGATCTGGCGCTACTGCACCTTTGACCACTTTCTCCACCGCCCCAACCCCTTCGACTAATTCGACAAGGCGTGACACAACTCCAGAGAGCTGCGTCGCCTCTGCTGCCATTTCTGCCGCTGTCGCCGCCGCTTCTTCTGAGGTCGCCACACTTTCCTGGGTCAACCTGTCCATCTCATGAATTCCGGTACTAATTTGGGAGACCCCCAAGGACTGCTCATTATTGGCAGTATTAATTTCATCGAGCAGGATTGCAACCTCTCCGGCGCCGGCCGCAACTTCCCGGAAAGACTCCGTGGCCTTTTTAACAAGCGTTGAGCCGCCCTGTATCCGCTGGACAATATTTTCAATCAAGGTAGCGGTATCCTTTGCAGATTCAGCGGATCGCAGGGCCAGGTTTCGTACCTCGTCAGCAACCACGGCAAATCCGGCGCCTGCTTCACCGGCACGCGCTGCCTCAACAGCTGCATTCAGTGAAAGAAGATTTGTCTGAAAGGCAATTTCATCAATTGTTTTAACAATTTTCTGGGTCTCTTCACTGGCCTTTAAGATTTCGGCCATTGAGGTGTTCATATCTTCCATAACGGAATTTGCCTGCTCAGCTGTTGCTTTTGTTGCACGCATTTTCGCGTCGGCAGCAGAGGTGTTTTCGGCATTCTGGCGAGTCATACTGGTGATCTCCTCCAGTGATGCCGAGGACTGCTCGGTAGCTGCGGCCTGACTTGATGAACCGTCAGCAATGCTTTCAGAGGCTGAAGCAACAGAGCCTGACAGCGCATCAATATTTCTTGAACTCTCACCAATAATGCCTGAAACGTTTCGTAACGGGCCAACGATACTCGTCTGCACAAAATACCATGCGGCTCCCGTAACACAGAAAGCTATGGTCAGCAATACCCCCTGAATCAGCTTGATTTTGCCGAGATTATTATTGCTCTCAAATAAACCAACTGCCTCGTTCATTGTTTTCAATAAAGGCACGTTCGTTTTTTGAATTGCTGAAAGAGCCGCCATCGACTCAGCGGAACCGGGCGCATTGCCAATAGCGATTTTTATTTGGACTAAAAACTCCTTCCACATCGCCTGAACTTCAAGAAGCTTTCTCTTGGTTTCTGCATTATCAACTGCTGCAAGTCCCTGGCTTTTATCGCCATTCAAAAGTCCATTAAGAGTTGTGTCAAACAAGGCGGCCGTTTTCTCGGCATCTGATCTTGCGCTTTTCCTTTCCGCCTCACCAACCGCCGTACTATAAATGAAAATCTCTTTTGACATCTTCTGGCTAAGCATGCGCTGCCGACCCGCTAGATTTATAGCCCGCCCGCTGGCGATCTGCTGATTGACCACAGAAAAAATAATTAATGCGTTAATCACACTGATACCAAGCAGCACACACAAAATACTCACAAACTTCCAACTCAAATTCATTCGCTCCAACATACAAACTCCTTTTGCCATATGGCAATTATGCATCATATGTCAACTGACATGACCAGATAAGAAACGGCGTCCCACATAGATGATGCATCAGGAAGGTCAAAAAAGTCAAAAGAAAAGACAGGAGCTGATATAAATGGATTTGGCGCGCTGCTAAATGGCCTCAGCCAGCTTTCAATGTTTCTCGAAAAACTTTCTGATATAGGCGGAGGGTTCTTCATGGCAGAGAATCGCCAGTCGCTCACAGGCTCTGGAAAGCACTACGTAGAGGAGGTTCCGATCCTGGGGGTTGTTGGCACGATAGTCTTTGGCAGAAACATTCCAGGCCACAACAGCGGTGTACTCCAAGCCCTTTACCTGATGAGCATTGGTAACCAGAATTCCGGGCTGAAAGCGCTGGGGCTCTTTACGGGTGCCAGGTATCGTTTTAAGGGCCTGATAGACGTAATTCACCTGATTTTTCTTTCGGCAGATCACCGCAACTAGACCGTTCGGCGCTTTTTCCTGCTGCTCCAGAACAATCTCCCTTAGCTCTTGCAAGGCATTCTC
>JADGBM010000137.1 GCA_015231515.1 Desulfobulbaceae bacterium | reverse complement strand
CAGTTGGGTTTGCACCATGCTGCGCCGGGCATCGAGCCATGCGTTTTCTTCCGCCAGCGGCGCTTCCACCGCTCCGGTCATGAAACACATAGCTATCGCAAGGGACCAAATTTTCACAACGCCTCCAGAACCATCGCCGCAGCCGGAACCGGGGGAACATTTGAGGTCAAACATTTCAAGTCAGCCTTGCAGCGGCCCTTGAATTCAGTCAACTTATCGATCAGATTTAGCAAAACGGCATTGATGGATATCTTATCCGGTATGATCATTTTGCACTCTCCCATTCGTAATGGTACCTGGGAATTCCCATAAAGCAAGTTGTTTTCATCCGCAAAAAACCCGACTCCAGAAAAGAGGACGACCCGCAGTTGCTACGGAGCAAGTATCTAGGGTCATATCTAGGGTCAGGTTCAATATGTAAACATTATTACTTCTACAACTATTCCCGGTGTGAGCCGATTTGAGTAAATTTATTCATTTTTCACTAATAAACAAAGGTGAAGTGACTACTTGGTGTATTTTAATCTCAAGGATTCCATTGAGTCAACGTCAAAAAGCATAAACATACCTCTAATGCCTTCCCATAGGGCACGCTTACTTTTTCTATGTTGCCATACGGCATTAAAGAGAGCACAGCACAGTTGCAAAGCCTGGTCGACCAGAAAAGCCAGCATAGAGATAAACGGATAAACGGGGACAGACCACGATCGGATAAACGGGGACAGACCACGATTATCCAGAGAATCATATTTGGGCATGTTTTCTGTCAAACGATAATTTCACATTGCATCTTGCATCGGCGGCAAAAAACGTGGTCTGTCCCCAATTGTTCTCCAATTGTTCGGTTTGAAAAAACGTGGTCTGTCCCCAATTGTTACCAAAAAACGTGGTCTGTCCCCAATTGTTACCCAATTGTTACCAATTGTTACCAATTGTTACACCAATTGTTACACCCAATTGTTACAATTGTTATGCTTGGTGAAATTTACGATGCGGTGCGCAAATGGACCATATTTGCCGAAAAGGCGGGGCTAAACGAAGAGAAAGTTTTAGAGATTAGCCGTTATCATCGCCTTGACATTGCTGTTTGACAATGGAGACAGGGCTGGCGATAAAAATTACAGCAATTTCAAACTTTTCAGTTCTGCAATTAAGGCCTTACGCATCTGAGTCAACATCTCAACAACATTTCCAGCTGCATAATCCCAATAAGTCCAGGGAAGCGTCTGGAATTTTCCACCTTGGAACAGAAGGGTAACCTCCGAAAAGATCCCCTCTTTCAGGTAAATCCGGTGAGTAAAATTCTTACCAGTTGCAAGAATAAAATTCTCAACCGTCAAAAATCCTGGATCAATATTGCACTGCCTAGTGCCATCCGGTCGGCTAAACCGTAACTCAAGGGCATTGGTCAGCAGTTTAATTGGGGCAAGCTGTGCCCTTGGTTGTAATTTTTCAAAGCTTATAAAAATCCTGCTTAGCCTCTCACCCATTTCCTGCTCATAATAGTCGGTTTGAGTAAAGAGGCTAACCGAACTCACAAAATTTACTTTGCCAAACTCCTGCTCCAGCGCTGCACAAATAACATCAATAAAACTATCACTACAGCCAGTACCCTGGGTAGCAAAAATGATTGAGACAACAAGCCTGGCCGGTGTCGGCTCCTGCGGAATACTCATTCTTCACCCCCCAGACACCTTTTACCCTGACGAAGATCATTCTCTTCAAGAATGGCCAATAACATACCACTTAGTTGATGAGCCCCCAAACCACCCCAGTCAGGGGCTACGAGAAGGTCCCGGTCACTCGAACTCCACAACCGGTGTATCACTGTTGATTTTGGCAGATACGTTATGAGATCAGCCAGAATCTCCATATATTCATATGCGGAATAGACCTTAAAGGGACTTTCTGAATAGATTTTCTCTAAGGCTGTGTTACGAATAATCTGTAGATGATGAAATTTGACAGCATCGACTCCTACCCCTACAACCAGTTCCAAAGTTGCACGCATTTCGGCAAGAGATTCGTGCGGCAACCCAAGAATTAAATGCACCCCAAGCTGAAACGCTGGGAACTGTTTAATCTTCTCTGAGGCCCCGACAAAATCTTCATAGGTATGATTACGGTTCAAAAACTGAAGTGTCCTATTATGCGACGTTTGCAGACCAAGTTCAAAAAGTATCTCTTTGTCACCTAAAGCCTGCATTGAAACACGCCTGTACAGTTCATGAAGGAATGAATATTCAACATAATCTGGCCTTGTGCTTATGATCAAGCCCACACATTCCGGATCAGACAGAACCAACAAGCAGTCTTCAACAACTCCTTTTTCCGGTGCTGCAGTTGTCGTCTCCTGCTGAAAATACCCTAAATATCGCTTGAATTTACGGGTGTTAAGATCTTTTTTCCCTTTAACCAACTGCTCCCGGACAGAGTCTCCTTCTTCCAGGTAAAACGGTGTAAAGCTGGCCGCAGAGCAGTAAACACAGCCGCCCGACTGCCGATTCGGACATGCAACGCCAACACTCAAGGCAATCTTACCTATCGGTTTGCCGTACTTTGCTTTATAGTAGCAGCTAAATAGATTCAGCCGGGCCTGAACTCTCTCATTGATATCCATAAATTACTATTATGCTCCAATCAACCCTTACTGCATTAAAAATTATTGCGATCGCCTACGTGCTCTGTGCAACTTTTCTGTACTTTGCCCAAGACGCCTTACTGTTTTTCCCTCAGCCATTGCCTGCCTCCCGGAATATCGGCTTACAGCCATACGAACTTTCAATTAATCGAAACGGGATCACCCTAAAAGGCTGGCTGCAAAAAGAGCAGATCAGCCAGACAAAACCGCTCATTATTTACTATGGCGGCAATGCCGAAGAGGTTTCCAGCTTAGCAGCAGAATCACACCTGTATAGCGGAGCAGGAGGAACCCTCTTCATGAATTACCGTGGCTACGGCGCAAGCCAAGGAAAACCCTCCCAAAAAGCCTTGTTTGATGATGCTCTTTTCATCCTCGACACGATAGCGGCCCGAGAGAAAATCCCAATGGACAATATTGTTCTGCTTGGGCGAAGCTTAGGCAGTGCTATCGCTGTTCACGTTGCTGACAAACGAGCCGTTCGCGCTGTTATTCTCGTTACCGCTTTCGACAGTATCCTCAATGTTGCCCAAAAGCGCTACCCAATCTTTCCGATCCGTTTATTGCTTAAACATCCATTTAATTCAGAAATACTTGCCCCGAACATCAACAAACCATTGTTGAGTATAGTTGCCGACAATGACGAAATAATCCCCAAACAACATGCCTTAAACCTTGCCAATAAATGGCAGGGGCCTGTCACAAATGTCACCATCAAAAATGCCAAACACAATGACATTGACAACTTCCCTGAATACTGGCAAACCATAAATATCTTTATCGCTAAAGTGAGCAAATAAACAGTGCCAGGACTCCCACATTACATCGTTTATACTGATGGCGCCTGTTCCCCAAACCCGGGCCCCGGTGGGTGGGGTGCCGTAATCATTGACCCCGACCAGCAGGTTCAAAAGCTTTCCGGCAGTGTACCGCACACTACCAACAATCGAATGGAGCTCTTCGCCGCCATAGAAGCCCTAAAGCATCTCCCGGGAAAATGCTCCGCCACAGTCTACTCTGACTCACAATATTTGCAAAAAGGGATCACAAAGTGGCTTGAGAAGTGGCTGAAATCGGACTGGCAGACCATGGCTGGCAGTGACGTTCAAAACAAAGATTTATGGAAGGAACTCACAAAATCCGCCCAAAAACATTCAATCGATTGGCAGTGGGTCAAAGGACATGCCGACAACGATTTCAATAACCTGGCCGATGAACTCGCCAGAAATGCAGTCCCCCGAGAAGCACTGCCACTATTGGACAACAACGCTATCCATCTGTACACTGCAGTTGCACACTCAATAAAACTTAACAGAGGCAGTTGGGCCGTCATTCTTCGCTACCGGGACAAGAAAAAACTGTTATGCAGCACTGTAGCACAAACAACCTCGAATCGAATGCATATCCATGGCGCCCTTGCCGGTTTAGCAGCCATTCGCCATGCCCTGCCTATCAATGTCTATACGTTTTCCGGCTATCTGCGAGATGGACTGTCGAGGTGGATTAGTCAGTGGGAACAACACGATTGGACTACCCGAGAAGGAACGCCAGTCAAGCACGATGACTTATGGAAACAACTACATTCCTTTAATCAACGATATAAAATTAACTGCTATCTCGCCGACAAGTCTTATCCCCCCTGTGAAGTGCAGGAAGCAAAAATTATCGCTCAGGAGTTGTTAGTTGATAATGAAATGTAAATTGCGGATTACTTGTATTATTTCAAATGGAACATTTACATATTGTTCGAAATGATAACGTTGCGCGTATAGGCCTTATTCGGCAAGCCGAATATCTTCATGATACCCTTCGGGTATAGACCCTATGGAGAAAATTTTTACCTGGCAACTCACGTGGGCAAACTATAGCGAACAGTTCGAAATGATAACGTTGCGCGTATAGGGTCTAAAAATCCTCAAACTCCTGGTCATCAATGCTGTCGGCGAGCTGTTTTGAAACTGACGGCTGGAGCTTTTTGGGCGGTAACGATTTTTGTACCTTCACGGCAGGCTTATGTGCAGCAGATGCGGTCCGCCCCACCCGGCTGACCGGCAGGCTTTGCTTTGATATCTGTACTTCTTTTTTCTTGGCACCAACAAGCCGAATAAGCTCATCGACAGCTCCCCGCATCGCATCAGCTTGAGATTTGAGTTCACCCGAGGCAGCGGCAGTCTCTTCGGCGTTGGCTGCATTTTCCTGTGTGACATGGTCAATCTCAGAAACAGCTGAATTAATCTGCGAGAACCCCATCTCCTGTTCCTTTGAAGCGGTTGCGATTTCACTAATCAAAGTTCCGATTTTCGAAGTCGCACTGGAGGCCACATAAAAGGAATCACTGGTTTCTGTAAGCAACTTGGAGCCCGTATTCACCTTTTGAACTGTTCCATCAATGAGACCCGAAGTATTCTTTGCGGCTTCCGCCGCCCGCAGAGCAAGATTTCTGACCTCATCGGCAACTACTGCAAAACCAGCACCAGCCTCACCTGCCCGCGCCGCCTCAACGGCAGCATTTAAGGCAAGTAAATTTGTCTGGAAAGCTATCTCATCAATAGTTTTTACAATTTTCTGAGTCTCAGAACTCGCAGCGGAAATTTCAGCCATTGAATCAGTCAACTTGGCCATTGAAACTTCAGCCTCTTTGATAACGGAGGTAGCCTCCTGCATCAAATGGTCGGCTTGCGCTGCATTATCGGCGTTTTGCCGCGTCATTGACGACATTTCTTCAAGTGACGCCGAACTTTCTTCCAATGCAGCGGCTTGCCTGGAGGCGCCATCGGAAACGGTTTGACTTGACGAATCAATTTGAGCCGCTGCAGCAGCAACCTCGTCAGCACCAACAGACATTTTTGACGAAATGCTTCCAAGCACACTGACAATTCCCCTTGAGGTGAAAAATGCCATCAACAATCCAACGATTACCGCGACAAGTGACAAGAGCCTATTTGCCATTTGAGAACCAGCCGCCGCACTGAGCATCTGATCCTCTCCCATTATTGCCCCTTTGGCTATTTCTCGAATAGTATGAAGTTTTTCCTTCACTTCATGGAGAGCAGGAATTAACTCCTTGGCATATACGACATTTGCCTCGTGCATACCCTGCAACTCATGTTCAGCCTCTTTTTTCAAGTCCTTAAGGATGTTAAGTGTTTCATCCAATCTTGGTGAAGTCTCGGAGCGGAACACCGCAACAGCAGCGTCAAAATCACCTTCGGATAATAGCGTATTAATCGTAATTGCCGATTCATGCATCACATTATGGCTGGCGGGGATTGCATCCCACAGCTTTTTAAAATCACCATCGCCATTGTCATAGGCCTTTTTGGCCTGATCACTGCCCAACCAAACACCTAATATACATTTGTTCGCATCGGTTTGAACCTTCTCAAGTGTGGTGCTTTGGTTTATAATTGCGTCCCTGATTCGACTTGCCCATTGCAGATGTGCAGCCTCTACTTCTGCCAGTTTTGTTGGCAGATTTGCATCGGCAGGCACATAAACGTCTTTACTCAACTTTCCGGGTTGATTTAAATGGTTGAAAAAACGTAAGTACTCTTGCCTAGCCGTCTACCCGTTTGGATAAGCTCAATTGCAACACCCATTATTGCATCAATCATGGCGGCAATAACGCTTTCGGCAAATTCGCCTGAAGAGCGGACAGCATCAAGAGCAAGTGCCAATAATCTCTGGAGCGCCTCAATCAGCGAGAGGTCTTTGATCTCCTCGCTGCAGGCAAAAAATAAACCGCCAATGGTTTTCGGATCATCATGACAACGCTGCTCAA
>JADGBM010000136.1 GCA_015231515.1 Desulfobulbaceae bacterium | reverse complement strand
ACAATTGTGAAAGCGAAGTTCACTTGTGATAGTAATGATGTGAATATACTGGGAAAGCCGTGTACGGGAAATCTGTATGCACGGTTTGACGAGGAGGAGCAGGGAAACCTGCTCCTTACTCTACTGGACAAATGCTTTTAAAGCACTATTCGTTCGCCTGTTGCTTTCAAATAGTTCAAAACCTGTGCCTTATGCGCCCCAGTTGTAGCAGTAAGCGCCTTCAGTTCCACAATAATGAATTCATGACAAATAAAATCAGGAACATAGGTTTGTCGCAGGACCTCTCCCTTGTAGTACAGGGTCAGCTCCTGGTGCGCAACAAAATGAATTCCACGCTTCGCCAGCTCCCTTGCCAGACATTCCTGATAGACTGCCTCCAGAAAGCCGCAACCCATTTCCCGATAAACCTCAAAGACTGCACCTTGGATCAGATAGCACTCGTCACGGTACAAAATTTTCCCAGTCTTTTTTTCGTGCCTGTCGTAATTTTCGTGGACCGAATCCTTCATCAGCTAACCTCCCACTCAAAGGTGAATAACTGTTCTGATTCTGTTTTATAGGTGAGACGGCGCTACAGCCAGTCTATCAGAGCATAAAGTGATATCCTTTACCCAGCATGAGATCTTTGTTTGTTTGATACTTCAATATTTGCTCAGACAATATATCCTTTCGGATAAATTCCTGAAGGTCGATGGGTTAATGAATGTGACATTTGCATATATTACCCGGTTAGAGCAAGGCAACTGGGTAATATGTATGCGTGGCATCAGGGAATCAATAATGAGAATAGACATCTCTGGCGCATGGAAGGATTATTTTTTTCGTAATTTCAGTATGTTACTGACTTGTGTGAAAGTTTCACCGCACAAGTCAGTGGTGGCATGAATTATGCTCAAATAAACTGTTTCAAGTATCTGGATAGTGATCCATGCCTGATATATTTATATTCAAACCTTTTCATTTTGTGGGTTCATATAAAACTACTGGATAGCCTGAGTTGTGTTCTTTTTTACATAGCTAAAGTTATCCCTTTGATTAACAGGAGATAAAAAAATGTCCGTAATTGTAGCAAGACAACTAGAAAAAACCTATGTCGCTGGCGACATAACAGTAAAGGCCATTCAAGGAGTTGATTTTTCCATTGAACCAGCTTCTTTTGTATCCTTTATTGGCCCCTCTGGAAGCGGTAAATCAACCTTGCTGAATATGATTGGCTGCCTTGATCCTCCAACCAGTGGGACTCTTGAGGTTGCCGGTCAGGAAATAACCAATTTAAGCAGGAAAGAAGCGGCCCGTTTTCGGGGTGAACATATCGGGTTTGTTTTTCAGGATTTCAATCTGATCCCAGTTCTTACTGTTTTTGAAAATGTTGAGTATCCTTTACAGATGGTGCAGGACTGGCCCAAAGACAAACGCCGTAAACGTGTACAGGAGATGTTGGATGCTGTCGGTATGGCCGACCAGGGAGCAAAATATCCCAGCCAGATATCAGGAGGTCAGAAACAGCGAGTGGCAGTGGCCCGTGCTTTAGTCACCAATGCAAAGCTGGTTCTGGCTGATGAACCCACGGCTAATCTGGATCGAGTCACGGCCAATAAGATTATTAATCTGATGAAACAGATGCGCGATGAGTTCAATACCACCTTTGTATTTTCTACCCATGATCCAAGAATCGTTGAAAATGTTGAAATAACTTTCTCTCTTGAAGACGGTAAGCTTGATAAAAATCAGCCAATCAAAGGAGCAGACCATGCTTAATATCTTAAAACTTGCGTACCGCAATCTGAAAAGATATAAGCGGCGCACCTTTTTAACCTCTATGCTTATCTCTTTGGGTGTCGTAGCTGTGCTCTTGTTTATTGCAGTTTCCGGCTCATTTAAGGGGATGATGGTTGGTCAGATTACCGATTCAATGCTTGGCCATATCCAGATCCATAAAAAGGGATACCTTGCCTCAATTGATAGTCTCCCCTTAAACCGCAACCTCACCACCAAGCAGATCAACAAGGTCGAAGATATACTTGCAGGAGAAGAGGCCATAGAGGCCTATTCCATGCGCATAAAGCTTGGGGCTATGTTCAGCAATTTCACCGAGACAACCAACATTAGGCTAAATGCCGTTTTGCCATCAGAAGAGATGAAAGCCGCGCCCTTATTAACTGAACGAATTATTGATGGTCAAAAAGATGGCCTCATTAAACCAGGTGAAATTCTGGTGCCTGAACTGATTGCCAATGGCTTGAAGGTTAAAGTTGGCGATGGCATAGTCTTAGTGGCCAACAACAGGGATGGCTCGGTAAATGGTCAAAACTTTGTGGTTAGCGGCATTTTAGAAGGAATTTCTGGCCCCGGTGGCCGTGACGGCATGATCCATATAGATGATGCCAAGGCCTTGCTTCGAATTGAGGGCGCGGAGGTCAGTGAGATTGCTATCCGCCTCAAGGATATAGCCCAGCTGCCAAAAGTTTTTTCCCGCCTTAAAGCACAATTTGAGCCCATCTTGAACATACAGGATAAACCAGTTTTTGAGATCCACACCTGGGAAAAGCTCTCACCATTTTTCAATATTGCCAAGATGATTGATCTTATGACCCTGTTTATCAAAATCATGCTGGTGGCCATTGTTTTAGTCAGCATCATGAATGTCATGATCATGGCAGTGTATGAACGAATCAATGAGATCGGTACCATATCTGCTATCGGCACCCAGCCCGCCAAGATTCTCGGTCTTTTTGTCACTGAAGGTTTTCTTCTCGGAGTTTTAGGGACAGGCGTTGGTACATTGATAAGTCTAGCGGCTATCTCCATTATGAATGTTTCTCAGATCAGCTTTGATTTTGGCAGACAGACAGGATTACTGCTCTCACCAACCATTGCTCCAAGTGATGTGATAAGCGTGGTACTTGTGGTTATTGGCATAGCCGTTCTCGCCAGTTTGCAGCCAGCCTATAAAGCTGCAAAAATGGACCCAATTACTGCCCTGCGGCATGTGTAATAACTCAATTACAAGGAAATCATCATGTTAAAAATATTTGTTCAATTTAGAAAACCTCGCACTGGAATATTGACTTTTCTCATTGTTAGTTTGTGCGCGGCACAGGCAATGGCCTTGGATGGCAAGGCAATCCTGCAACAGGTTGATAAAAATCTGCAGCCGGAATCATACGAGATGTATAGGAAACTCATAAATATTGAACCGGACGGCAGCCAAAAGGAGTTTGTGCTCTATTCGGTGAAAAAGGGACAGAATAAAATGGTTGCTCTTTTTCTGTCGCCAGCCAGTGAAAAGGGGCGTTCAACCTTACGACTTGATGACAATATGTGGCTCTATATTCCTAATGTTGGCAAGCCGATAAGAATCACCAGCCTGCAGTCGGTGGTCGGTGGTGTTTTCAACAACTCTGACATCTTGCGCCTGGACTACAGTGCTGAATATGAGGCCGTAAGTGTTGTGGAAGAGGGGGACGAATACCTCCTTGAGCTCAAGGCCAAGTCAAATTCTATCGCCTACGACAGTTTAAAAATGCGGGTAGATAAAACGGCAATTGTCCCCACCACAATTGAGTGTTTTGCGGCCAGCGGCATGTTGATCAAAACTCTTTACTACAAAGAACCGAAGGATTTTGGTGATGGGCTCAACAGACCATCAGTTCTGGAAACAGACAGCCCTCTCTATAAGGGGTACAAGTCAGTAATGGTCTATGCCAAGATCAACAAAAAAGAGTTGACGGATGAAGTATTCTCCTTGAATTATCTGCCCCGAGTTGATGAATTGCGATGAGCGTAAATTGGTTGCCTACTCGTATTGTCTTACTTTTTTATTCCAGCATCTGCTTCTTTCTTCTGCAAGGTATTGCCTGGAGCAGCGAGTATAAATTTGATTTGGATGAATTTGAGAAAAAAAGTTTTGATTGGGGCGGTTATGCCGAATTGAAGTGGGATCGTATCGATATCAATCAGGATGGCGCTCTTGCTCGCTTAAATTCCTATCAAGATACTCGTTCTAGTTTGGACCGGATCAGTTCTATCCTGCAACTGGACGGCAATTTAAATAAAGGGATCGTTGATTTTAACTGGCTTATGCAGGCCTCGGCGCAGCAGGACCAAACAGCCTGGGGTGACAGCGTGGACATCTTCGCCGCCTATGCCAGTATCAAGCCGACCCCCATGGTAACAGTTGATCTGGGTAAAAAGGTCTTTAAATGGGGGAAGGGCTATGCCTGGAACCCGGTTGGTTTTATTGACCGACCTAAAGACCTCAATAACCCGGAGGATTCCCTTGAGGGCTATGTCGGTGCTGGCCTTGATCTTATAAAAAGCTTTTCCGGACCCTTGCAGACCGTAGCTTTAACATCAGTTGCTTTACCGGCATGGCAGGAGGTTAATGAAGATTTTGGAGAAATCAATAATATAAATTTTGCCGTTAAACTCTACCTTCTTTATTGGAATACTGATATAGATTTTGTCCTGTTCTCCGGGAACAGCCGTTCAAAGAGATATGGTGTGGATTTTTCCCGGAATGTCACAACCAATTTTGAAATTCATGCAGAGCTGGCACATATTCCTGACCAGATGGTTAGATTGCTTGCTGCTGATGGTTCTCTTGCTACCTGTGAACAGCCAGACACGAGTTATCTTCTTGGATTCCGCTATCTGACAGTGAACGACATAACGACAATTGTCGAGTATTACCATAATGATGATGGCTATACTTCCTCTGAATCTGATCATTATTACCAGCTGATTCGAGATGCTCAGGTACAGTTTGACAGTACCGGAGCCAATACACTATTTCAAAAAGCAGCTGCAGACAATTTGAATGGCTACAACAAACCTCAGTCCGGCCGGAATTATCTTTACGCAAAAGTTACCCAGAAAGAACCTTTCAATCTCCTGTATTTCACTCCTGGTGTCACAGCCATTACTAACCTGGATGATGGTAGCTATTCAGTGAGCCCTGAAGCAGTATATACAGGTTTTACAAATTGGGAAATGCGCCTACGTTTTTCATGGTTGAACGGCGACTACAACTCTGAATACGGCGAAAAGACAAATACCAACAGAGCGGAAGTCAGGCTGAGGTATTTCTTTTGATGAACATTTTTTTAATAAATCTACATCTCTTTTTACGCTTGGCGGCCTTTGTTCTTTTATCATAAATTTGCATAAATTAGGGGACAGACCCCAATTTACATAAATTAATTTAAAATCGGGGTCTGTCCCCTAATTCCCTCCCTGGAATCACCGTCATCCCCTCTCCACATCTCTTAACCTGCTATTTGTAAGATTATTCCTTGCCTTTGGGTTCCTAAAAGAGCATTTTGTTTATATAGTAGGAACTGTACTCCTCTTTGATGAACCCTTTCTGAATAATTTTTAAGGTAATGGTGTCGATTATGGTCGCCGGGTACCCATCAAAAATTAATGCTGCACAGCAGATCGTCAAACTCCTAGTTCTGTCTTTAGTAGTTATTCTCTCGTTTATGGGCTGCTCTGACCCTGAGGATCCCATAAGTAAAGACCCCGTCCAAAACCTTCAGCCTGCAGAAAACCCTTTAAAAAGTAAAAAGAAGGTCTTGTTGGTGAGCTCCTATCATCTCGAATATTCTTGGACTAGTGGCATAACAGATGCCATTCTAAGGAAATTTGATGCAACAATCGACGCTGAGGGTCGTATTGACAATACCGGCAGTAAGGTAGTTGTTGAGATCATTAATATGGATACTAAACGAAATCCTGCGGTTGAATCCATCCAGCAGGCAGCGCTTCTGGTTAAAAACTATATTGAAAAATGGCAGCCGGATTTAGTTATTACAACTGATGATAATGCCGCAAAATACGTTATTGTTCCCTATTTCAAAAATTCCAGTCTGCCGTTTGTGTTTTGTGGAGTTAACTGGGATGCCAGTGAGTATGGGTTTCCTGTCGCTAATGTTACTGGGATGATAGAGGTTCAACTTGTCGATCAGATTATTGCAAACTTGAGTAAATTTGCTAAGGGTGACCGCATTGCTTTTCTAAAAGGGGATGATTTTTCGGCCCGAAAAGAGGCAGTTTTTTTTGAACAGCGTTTTAATCTGAAATTGATAAAAAAATTCGTTACGAGTTTTGACGAATGGCAAAAACAGTACCAACTCCTGCAAAACGAAGCCGATATTATTCTCGTCGGTAACACTATTTCAATCCCGGACTGGGACCACGATAAGGCCTTGCAGCTGGTTCATCAGGTTACAGAGGTCCCAACTGGTAACTGGGATGAATTTATGAAGCAATTCAGCCTGTTAACCCTTGCAACAAAGGCTGAAGAACAGGGTGAGTGGGCAGCTGAGACCTCGCTTCGTATCCTTAATGGCATCTCTCCTTCTAAAATTCCTATCGTTAAAAATCATATTGCCAAAATTTATCTCAACTTAAAGCTAGCCTTAACACGTTTAGCGTTACAATGAACCTTCCCGCCATTTACGGCCTGA
>JADGBM010000135.1 GCA_015231515.1 Desulfobulbaceae bacterium | reverse complement strand
ATATGTTCCTATATCCCAGGGCGTTGCCCTGGGCTAGTATGTTACGCCCCTTTGGGGCTGAGGAAAAACACCCGCTAAGGAGGAAATGTTACTACTTAACTGTTTTTAGCTCAAGCCGAATATTTACGAAAAATCCCCCTGAGTCCCCCTGTAGAAAGGGGAATTCAGGGGGATTTTGTGAAGTCAGAAACTCTCACGGTAACTGCACCTGCGGCAAAGGGATTCCAGCAACCGCCTTTGAGAAAATCCTTCATACATCGCAGAGGCCCGTGACGACCTAAGTATGTCAGCTAAAGAAAGTTCGTGGATATTACCAAGCTTAATATCCGCCTCGGCATCCAGACAGCAGGGCACGACTGTTCCGTCGACCAAAATCGCCACATGGTCGCGCAATCCCCGGCAAAACCCTGAACTGCTCAACTCTGGGACCAGGCTATGCGGCCAGGAAAAGCGAGCATTCCGACTTAAGAATATGTTTGGGGCCAAAGTGATGCCATGGCCGGGAGTTACACCTTCAGCAACTCGTACCGGCAAGTGAAAAAAATTTTCAATTTCTCGCAGAATAAACTCATCGTGGGGAGAAATCGAAGTTCTTTCCTCTGTCACATTCCAGAGTCGCAAACTGATATAGATCGGTCTGGCAGTCCTGGCCATGTCGATAAAATCGAAAATTCCAGCCAGATATTGAGAAAGCCCTGCGCCTGCATCTATCTCAGCACCACTATGCAGAGAGATATTGAGCTGGCGTACTGCCGGACTTTCAAAAAGAATCTGCTGCCGTTTATGCAGCAAGGTCCCGTTGGTGGTCAGATTGACTGCCAGATTCTGCCCATGGCAATCAGCCAGCAATCGGCCAAGATCAGGGTGCAGTAAAGGCTCACCCAGTACATGCAGGGCAATATAGCTGGTGAACGCCTTCGCCTGCCGGATGATCACGGAAAACTCTTCCGGCGGCATATAGGCCTTGGCTCTTTTGCTGCGGTGGCAGAAGCTGCATGAGAGGTTACAGTTGTTGGTAATCTCAATAAATATTTTTTTAAATTTTTTCACATATCACGCGCACAAAAAAGTACCTTGTCATCTTCAATGCGCACCCGACAGTTTTTCCGATAGACCGGTGTTGCGCTGTGTAATTTTTCTGACCCCATCATTAAAAACATCCACGCTGCCCCAAAGCTCAAAACTCTTCTTGGCCCTGGTTATAGCTGTATACAGAAGTTCTCTGGTAACAAGTCGAGATGATTGTTCGGGTAGAACAAGAATAACATGATCAAACTCCGACCCCTGCGACTTATGGACCGTCAGGGCATAGGCTGTTTCATGGGCAGGTATGCGGGCTGTTGAAAAAGATCGAACCTGCTGCCGACTTGTTTCAAACCAGACCCGCAAGAGTCCTTGGTCATCGCTTAGAACTAAACCAATATCGCCATTAAACAGACCCAGCGCATAATGATTTCCGGTTATCATAACCGGTCTGCCCTCATACCATTCCCCCTGCTTCACGATCAGTCTCTTACTAACAAGCACCTAATCAACCCACTGATTCAGCTGTTCCACCCCCCAGGTTCCATGCCTGTGTGCACACAGCAATCTGAATGATTTCAGATATGCCAAAGCCTTAATGGGTGTTTTCTCATTAAGGTAGGCCGCAAACCCGGTACAGATTTGTGCTGAGAGATGTTCCTGGTCGATATCGAACCTGACCGTTTCGACAAGGGTGTTTTGATCTTTAAGTACGGTACTTGCCTCAGAAACATTGCCCGCCAGAACATTTCGTGCCAGCCGGCCAATCGCACTACTGGTGGCAAAACGATATGATTTTTCTAAAACCACTCGACAGTCCACAATTGCCCCTGCCGCAGAGCTGACAAGAAGAGTATTAAGGCGCGCTGCCCCTGCACGATCAAGCTGTTCTGCAAAGCCGGGCGAAAAAGTATTCGCAGCACCTTCACAAATATCTGCCAAAACACGTCCAGCCTCCACAGATGACAGTTGATCCTTATCTCCCAGCAAGATAACCCTTCCGGATTCGGGCATGGCTTCAAGCAATTTAACCATCATGGCCAGATCCACCATTGAGACTTCGTCAACAATCAGCACATCAAGGGGCAAAGGATTGTCTTTATTATGCCTAAAATAAGGCGAATGTCTTTTCGTGCCGAGCAGCCTATGTATTGTCTGCGCCTCCGGCAGTTCATCAAGAAGCCTGCTTATATCCTGGGGGAGTTTCTGTACACTTTCCTGAATTGATTCATGCAGTCGGCTGGCGGCCTTACCAGTCGGAGCAACCAGGCCAAAGCGCATCTTTTTATCCGGCGCAAGCAACTTAAGAAGAGTGATAATCTTGACAACAGTAAATGTTTTACCTGTCCCTGGCCCTCCTGAGATAATACATATCTTTTTCAAGGCTGCAGCGGCTACTGCGACCTTTTGCCAATCTGTTTCGTTCTCCGGCACTTCTTGAAATAAAAGGCCAAGTGCAGGTCTAACTGCGTCAAAAGTATAGCCATTTCGGCTAACCCGCTTTAAAATTTCCGAGGCTAGTCTTGTCTCATAGTCATAGTTGCGGCTTAGATATAACCGGGCTCCAGCCTCCAAAGTAAGCGGCGTAACCGCACCGTCAGGCGCCCCCACAAGCCTGCTTGCAACCAACACTCGCTGCCACTCTTCAAGACCCGGCATTATGAAGTTCGGCGTATCCAGGTCTACGGTATCATCAAACAACCTTTTATTGGCATAATCAGCCAACGGTAGACAGGAATGACCCTCTTGACTGAGCTGGACAACGAATGCCCCGCTCAACCAGACGAGTTCACCCGCCGAAGGATCAAGTCGTTTAAAGAACTTATAAAAATGGTGAAAAAGTGTAGATTTCATGGTTTTGGTCGGTTTTTCAGGCGTTCAGCAACTGTGCGTTGATCTGCTCGATCTCAGTCCAGGCTGGCCGGTCAAAATACACCCCAAATTCGGTGCCACATTGAGGATTCATCCCTCTTAAAAACAGATAATAGACCCCACCGAAATGTTTCTCATAGGAGTACCCAGGTAAACGGGTTGATAAATACCGATGCAGAGCAATCGTGTAAATTCGGTACTGCAGGTCGTAGCCAGCTGTTTCCATAACTGGTTTAAGCAAATCACGCTGATAATCTGTGTGCGAATTTCCCAAAAAATTTGATTTATAGTCTACGATGTAAAACTGGTCATTCCAGATAAAAAGTAAATCAATAAAACCCTTCATATAACTTTCAAGGGCAGATGACCCGGATTGTTTGGCATGCTGGTCATTGTAAAAGATTTCACGGAGCTTGAACTCTGATGCGGCCGGCAAAACGTAATGAAACTCCATCTCATCCAGACGCTGTTTACGGCTGATCATATTCAGTGAGAAATTCCCGGCTTGACATTCGAGTTCTACCCGAACCATTTCAGTAAGAAATTTTGTAACAACAGCTCCCCAGGTCTGCTCAAAACCGTAAAAGCTTAATTGCTCCTCGACAAGTTCGCCAATTACACCTTCAGCACTCTCCTGAAAATCCAACTTTTCCAGAATAGCGTGCAGGCAACTGCCGGCCTTGGCCCCCTTCGGGAAGGCAAACATGTCCATGGTCTCAGCTGAAGGGGGAATACGATTTTCAACTACCTGGTGATTCTGATCATGATCGGGTGCTTCCGCCTCAAACGAGCCGGCATGAGAATGCAACGAAGAGAAGCTATGAATACCGGAAGAATAATTAAAGTTTTTAGTAAAGACCTTAGCCGGTGCAAGTTCAACAGTCTGAGCTGGTTTAATGGCGAAAACCTCAGGCTGTTCGCTGATGTTCAGCAGCTGAATACAGCCGTCAGATCTCGTGGGTAGCTCGAGTAAAAATTCACGCCACTGTTCAGCAGAGTAGCTCTCGAAAAAACTTTGCAAGGCCTTAACGAGATTGTTGCCTTTGGGAAGTTCTCCGGCAAGATCATTAAGCAGGTATTGCAGCGCTGACGTTGCTGTTCGGCATTTATTCCTGGAAAACACCCTGCCCCAGTTAATAATAGATCGGTGCTGAGCCCTGGTAACTGCCACATAGAGCAGCCTCAACTCTTCGGCCAGCTCCTCCCTCTGCTGAATCAATAAATTATCGTCGAAATCCGCCGTATCAAAATCAACAGAGAGCCTGCCCTGTTCATTATGGTAAACAACATAGTCAGAAGTTTTCGGGTTGGTTAGCCGTGAATCCCAAAGAAATGGGCAAAAGACAACCGGATATTGCAGCCCTTTCGATTTGTGGATAGTAACGATCTGCACCAGATTCTCATCACTTTCAAGCCGGATCTGGCTGGCATCTCCTTGATCCGGATCATGCCGATTATCCTTCATCCATTTTATCAGCGCTTGCGGGTTCAACCCCTTCTCATGCTCTGCCTGCTGAAGCAGTTCAACTAAGTGCCGAACATTAGTCAACTGGCGCTCACTATCAAAACGTTTACTGATCCGCACAAAACTTTTTTCTTTATTAAAAAGTTCATACAGCATGGGCGCGACACCGCGCTCCAACCAGACATGATTATAATCAGCAAAGCGCTGAAGCCACTCATCCCATTGTTCATTCTCCTCCATCTCAGACAGGTCTTTTGCCGTTACGCCGAGCAGACTGGTCGTCAGAGCCGCCCGCAGACATCTTTCATTAAAAGGCTCCTGCACCGCCTCAAGAAGAAGTTCGATCTCACGCGCCTCCTGACCATGAAAAACAGTTTCCCTGGCCTGCACAACCGCAGACACACCCTGTGCGGCAAGGGCAGTTTTAACAATCTGCCCCTCCTTGTGACTACGAACCAAAACAGCGATATCAGCTGCGGCAAGGGGCGTATATTTAACAGAGCCATCAGCCGACGGCTCAACAAATTGTGCCTTATTACCCGATGAACCGGAAAGCAGGATAGCAATCTGACTTGCAAGCCAGGTAGAGACAAATTCCCGGGCCTCATCTATACCAGGCTGCTCGGCAAAAACGGCCAGCGTCATCGGGGCAGAAAGAGCCGAATCGATCTGCAGTATTCTTCTTTGCTGTGGTGGCGCCTCGGCGCTTCTAAACTCAATGTCAGGCAGAATAAAGGGGGGCAGATGATCTTTTTCAAACAGGCAATTACAGGCCCTGATCAATCCCGGCTCTGAACGCCAATTAACTGTCAGCGAATGAACGTTGGCGACTTGAGCTTTGGCTGCTGCTAAATAGGCAAAGATATCAGCGCCGCGAAATCCATAAATCGCCTGTTTGGGATCTCCCACCAGAAACAGTCCCTGGCCATGACCGGCCAGGTAGATCGTTTCAAAAATCTCATACTGCACAGGATCTGTATCCTGAAACTCATCTATTAAGGCAACAGGATACTTCCGGCCTACTCCTGCTGCAAATTTTTGCCCTGTGTTCGGACGTCGAAGGGCGTCGCGTACACCAGTCAACAGGTCATCAAACGAGATTAGGCCGCTCTCCAGTTTTAAGCTATGAAGCCTTCGCTGGCAGTGCTCGAGCAACATACCTAGAAAGCCATTTTTAGCCGCATCAAGGTTGACCGTTATTTGATCGCATAAATCAAAAAAATCATGCCGGGGAAGACTGTCCTCTTTTCCTTTTCTGGCGCTGGCCAGTAAGGCGCCGGTAGAGAGCCTATTAAGCGCATTAATTGGAGGAAGCAGGCTTGAGTCATCCGAAAAATACTGATCAAGTTCAGCAAACCAGCGCTCAAGATTATCTATTCGGTAACTCTTCTCAGCCCTACCCAAAGCGGCAGAAGATTCCAACATATCAACCAGGATCTGCCGTTTGGCAGCCCATAACTCTGCCAGCCGAGACAACGCTACGCCATCAATAGTATATGGATCCAGCCTTGATGAAAAGCTGATCGCCTCTGGGCCGGCAACCATGACGATTTTCAACAGTTTGGCAATCAGGGTTATGAGCGTATCGGGGAACCATTTACTGTGACATAAATATGCCGCAAACAGTGGATGCCAGCGCGGTGAATTTTCTAGCCAATAATCATCAATGATCTGTTGAAGCAGTTGGCTGTCGTTTTCAACAAACTCGGTCTCAAAAGGAAAAGCAGTTTCAAAGGCATAGTCTTGCAGAACACGCATACAAAAACCATGAATCGTATAGATGGCAGACAGATCAAACTCGGTAATTGCCAAACGCAAAAGAGAGGATAGACGGCTAAAATCCTTGCCCTGTTTTTCATAGTTGTCGAACAACTCTTCAAGAAAGCTGTCGTTAATACAACCATCCTGTTCACCTTCCTGACGACCTTTGCAAAGTCGGAAGGCATCACTTACCCTGGATCTGATCGCATCACGAAGTTCCTTACAGGCAGCCTCCGTGTAAGTAACAACAAGTATCTCTTCCGAACGAAGCTGTTCTTCAATCAACAGGCGTACGTAGAGACCTGTGATACTATAGGTCTTTCCGGTTCCGGCGCTGGCCTCAATGAGATGCACGCCATTAAGCGGGATATGAACTGGATTCAATCTTTCAACGGTCATTAGAGTTTCTGCCCTTGAAC
>JADGBM010000134.1 GCA_015231515.1 Desulfobulbaceae bacterium | reverse complement strand
TTTAAGCCTATGTGACGCCCTTTCAGGGCTATTTATTAAATGTTCCTATATCCCAGGGCGTTGCCCTGGGCTAGTATGTTACGCCCCTTTGGGGCTGAGGAAAAACAACCGCTAAGGAGGAAATGTTGCTACTTAACTGTTTTTAGCTCATGCCGAATATTTACTGGATTTACGCACAAAGGTTTTTAGAATCATACCCTTAAGCCCGGCATCTTGCTGGGCTTAAGGGGATTTGGAGTGGTTCATGTATTTGAGTTGTTGTGGTGAAAACGAAAAACCCTCTTCTTGCCATCTTTGAGTTTCGTTCCAACCTCAAATATATATTTACCGCTTTTATTTAACTCCACATCAACGCCAAAACTGCCTTCCATTGCCATCATCTTCAAGGGAGTTAACTCGTTGCCTTCAGGATCGATGATTTTAACGGCTGCCAGTCCATCGTCAAACTTTTCGCCCTCATTCTCTGTAGTAAATTCTACCATGAAGTGGTGAGTCTGCTTACCGCCATGATGCGCCATAGCCTCCTTGATATCCTTCAAGTGAGCTGTTGCATTAACCCCTTCTATTTTGTCGCTTTGCAACATAATGGATGAGGCTGTAGATGTCATAGACATTTCCATTCCATCTGCGGCACTCGTTTTTGACGAGTGATTCATGTCGGACATCGCGAAAGACGATGTCAATGATGTTGAAGTCAGGAGGGCAAAAGCCACTCCGCTGATGAGTGTTTTTTTCAGTTTCATAATAGTCCTTTTTTTTGAATGAATTAATAATCTTGTTTTCACAAACAAGGGTTAAATAGTTTCGACATCCCCCATCGCGGTCGGAGTTTGACTCTTTGCAAGCTTACGGCTCTTCCAGATATAAAAGATGACGGGGTATACTAAAAGTTCCATAATTCCTGATGTGACTACTCCGCCAACCATTGGGGCTGCGATTCGCTTCATAACATCTGCTCCAGCGCCATGGCTCCACATAATTGGCAACAATCCGGCAATGATTACCGATATGGTCATAATCTTTGGCCGAATCCTCTTAACAGCGCCAAAATGGATGGCCTGGATAAGATCTCCAACAGTCTTCATCCGACCGTTTTTTGCCCAACCCTTATAGGCTAAATCCAGATACAGAAGCATAACTACCCCGGTTTCTGCATCAAGCCCGGCAAGGGCGATAACCCCGACCCAGACTGCGACAGAAGTGTTGTAGTCAAGAAGGTAGAGAAACCAGAAGGCCCCAACCAGAGAAAACGGTACGGCCAGGAAAACAATTGCTGTTTTGATCATTGATTTGGTACTGATGTAAATAATCATGAAGATGAGTAGTATTGTCATAGGTATTACCAACACCAATCTTTCTTTAGCTTTTTCCATATATTCAAACTGACCACTCCAGATAATAGAGTAGCCAATTGGCAGTTTAATCTTTGCAGCTACTGCAGCCTGAGCATTTTTGACATAGGTGCCAACATCAATTCCTTTAATATCCACATAAACCCAGGCTGTGCGGCGAGAATTTTCACTTTTTATGCTTGGCGGCCCTTTCATGATTGAGATATTCGCAACTTGTGAAATGGGGATATGAGTACCATTAGGCAGCGGCACAAGAACTCTGTTTAAGGCTGGTAAATTGTTTCGATAGTCACGCTGATAACGGATATTGATCGGATAGCGCTCAAGACCTTCAACTGTTTGGCCGATGTTCATACCGCCAATTGCCGATTGAATCACATCTTGAATATCACCAACAGTGAGGCCATAACGAGCAGCGGCGACTCGATCAATTGTAAAGTCAAGATAGTTCCCGCCAACAACTCGTTCGGAGTAAGCGCTTAAAGTGCCGGGCACTGACTGAATCAAGCCCTCAATCTCTTCGCCAATCGAACTTAAGATGGCTAGGTCTTCGCCCATTATTTTAATGCCAACCGGAGTTTTGATCCCGGTGGACAACATGTCAATTCTAGTTTTTATTGGCATTGTCCAGGCATTGGTTAAGCCAGGAAATGATATGGCGTTATTAAGTTCTTCGACTAATTGTTCATGTGAGATTATTTTTTCTTCAGGAATAACCTTGCGAAGGCCATTTTTTACAGGCTCAGCCCAATCTGGCCAATGGCTGTAAAATCGTACTGCCGGAACCTTGCGCCAATCTTCTTCAGGTTTGAGCATAATCGTTGTTTCCAACATTGAAAGAGGCGCTGGATCGGTTGCAGTTTCGGCCCTGCCAACTTTTCCAAATACACGTTTAACCTCAGGAAAAGTTCGGATGATTTTATCGGTCTGCTGGAGAATTTCTTTGGCTTTGGTTATTGATACGCCTGGCATGGTTGTCGGCATATACAATAGATCACCTTCATTGAGTGGAGGCATAAACTCTGATCCCATCTGTGAAAGTGGATAGGCGATTGAGCCAATAAGTAATAACGCCACCAGAATTGTTGTTTTTCGCCATTTCAGGACGAGATCAACAGCTGGATGATAAATTCGAATCAGGAACCGATTAACTGGATTCGCATGTTCTGGCTTTATTTCCCCGCGAATGAACCAACCCATGAGCACTGGCACAATTGTGACGGAAAGGAGCGCTGCCGCAGCCATGACATAGGTCTTGGTATAGGCTAAGGGTTTAAACAGCTTACCCGCCTGTTCCTGTAAGGCAAAAACCGGTAGAAAGGAAACCGTAATGACTAAAAGTGAAAAGAATAGGGTGGGCCCGACCTCCTTAGAGGAGTCTAAAATTATCTCCCAGTGCGGTTTTTTACCTCGATCCCGCTCAAGGTGCTTATGGGCATTTTCGATCATGATAATCGCGGCATCAATCATTGCCCCAATCGCAATGGCTATGCCGCCAAGACTCATTATATTTGCATTAATACCTTGAGCGTTCATCACAATAAAGGCCATGAGAATTGCCACCGGTAAAGTGAAAATTGCAACAAAAGCACTGGGTAAATGAAAAAGAAACAGGGCTGTCACCAGCGCTACAACGATGCTTTCTTCGACCAGCTTTTCTTTTAGTGTGTGGACTGCTCTCTCAATTAATCCCGACCTATCGTAAACCGTTTTTACAGTAACTCCCTCCGGCAAACCATTTTTCAGTGATTCAAGTTTTTGCTTTACCTTGTCAATGGTTTCGACAGCATTGCCGCCATAGCGCATAACAATGATTCCACCAACGGTTTCACCCTCACCGTCAAGGTCGGTAGCGCCACGCCGTAGTTCCGGCCCGATCGCTACTTCAGCTAAATCTCTGACCAGCACAGGGGTGCCTTTCTGGTCTGTACCCACAACAACTTGTTCAATATCGTCAAGCGACTTAAAATATCCTTGGCCTCGAACCATGAATTCTGTTTCGCCCATTTCAATGAGACGACCGCCAACATCGTTATTGCTCTGTTGAATGGCTTTTCTGATTTGCGGAATCGATACCCCGTACGAAAGTAAACGGTCCGGATTAATTGTGACTTGATATTGCTTGACATAGCCGCCAATACTGGCAACTTCGCTTACACCCTCGACAGCGGCAAGTTCATAACGGAGGAACCAGTCCTGAATTGAGCGGAGTTGTTGTAGATCATGGCGGTCACTTTCTAAAACGTACTCATAAACCCAGCCAACTCCAGTTGCATCCGGACCAAGGCTCGGTGTAACACCTTTGGGCAGTTTACCGGCTGCATAATTGAGATATTCAAGAACACGGGATCTGGCCCAATAAATATCCGTGCCATCTTCAAAGATCACGTAGACAAATGAGAAACCAAAAAAGGAGTAGCCGCGCACAACTTTGGCATGAGGAACGGCCAACATTTGGGTAGTCAGCGGGTAGGTGACCTGATCTTCGACCACTTGAGGTGCCTGGCCGGCATATTCTGTAAAGATGATGACTTGAACATCAGAAAGATCCGGAATGGCATCAATCGGTGTTTGTTTAAGAGAGTATCCTCCGGCCACGATCATAAATCCGGTCAGAATAACAACCATGATTTTATTTTTGATAGACCATTCTATTATTTTTTCCAGCATAATAACCCTTTTATGGTTGAGAGAGATGGTTGGGTAATTTTACTAAGCGGTCTTAACGGTCCCTAAAGAACTATTAATTAAATAGTGATTCAATCTCTTCTTTCTCACCGTTTTTTGTGGAAAGGTCATCTTGTCCACTTTGGTCGGCTTGGAGTTTGGAAGAACTCGATTTTTTAGGTTCTAACATTTTTTGTATTGCTGAGCGCAAGGTGCTTTCTGAATCCAGCATAAATTGAGCTGAAGTAACAACCATTTCATCATCAAGCAATCCTTGCAAAACTTCAACATTGCCCTCTTCATCAAAGAGCCCTGTTTTTATAAGGCGTGGCTCAAATTTTCCTTCTTCACGTTCGACAAAAACAGTTTGGCTTTCACCAGAATTTAAAATAGCCTCTGCCGGAATAGTCAGAACGTCCCGGACAGGCTCGGTGCTAATTCGAACATTGACATACATGTCTGGCTTAAGGTCAAGCCCGGGGTTGTCTAAATCTATTCGTGCCTTCACCGTTCTGGACTTTGCATCAAGATAGGGGTAAATCGTGCTTATTCGACCAACAAAACTATCGCTTTGGTAAGGAAGTTGAACTCGCACATGCTGGCCCTCTTTAACCCAGGGAAGTTCATATTCATAGATATCTGCATAGACCCATACTTTTGAAATGTCAGCGAGTGTGTAAAGTTCCATGCCGGCTTTAACAAACATGCCTTCGTTTACTTTTTTAAGCATTACAATGCCATCATATGGGGCATGTAAAACAAGGGTCTTGGTCGCAGATTGTTTGCTCTCCAGCTCAGCGATTTGTTTGTCACTTATATCCCAATATGTCAGACGCTTTTTAGATGACTCAAGAAGTCGAGATGCACCTTGAATAATTCCCGGAACAGAACTTCCAGATACAGAGAGTTTGTTTCGCAAGGCCAAAAGGAACTCTTCCTGTGCCGCCACCAGTTGAGGGCTGTATATTTCAAGAAGTGGTTGTCCTTTTTTGACAAAACGACCTGTTTCGTTCACGAAAAGCTTTTCTACCCAACCTTCGATTTTACTGTTGACTGAATACTGCTTTGTCTCTTCATAGCCAACAAGCCCCACAGTACGAATGGTTCGATGTATGTCTTGTCGAGATACTTTTTCAGTTCTCACCCCCATGTTTTGTCGAGTCACCGGATCTATGTTAATTAACTGGCCAATTACAGACTGATCTTCATATACCGCAACAAGATCCATACCCATTGGCGACTTACCTGGCTGGTCACGAATATAACTGGGGTCCATCGGTGCAACCCAATATTTGGTTTTTCTCTCACTTGGTGGCAGACTGGTCGCGGTAGTTTGTGTTGATTTAACTGGTGTAAGCTCCATCTGACAGATTGGGCAGTTGCCGGGCCCGTTCTGAATTATAAATGGATGCATGCCACAGGTGTATTCGTCGTGTTCTTCGGTGACTGCTTCGGCAGTCCCAAGGTCGGCTACAGTTGAATGGAATTTCTCAGGGCTGCTAAAATATAAAAGCCCAGTGCCTGCCAGAACAAGAAGAGCAACTGAACTCACCATAATTTTAATTTTACCCATTGTGATGTCCTTGTTATTACATTTAATTTTTATAAATTACGGGCGTTATTAAATACTTTCCTAAAGACATGTATCTCATAATAAGCTTATAAATCGTTTAAACCTGTTTCTGCTTCCAGGCGGGCAAAGCCTCGCTGGCCGTCAATTAAACCGCGGTAGTATTCCAGTTCGTAGTTATAGACCGTCATAAGACTGTCTAGCAGAGCAAGAAAGTCTATCTTGCCTACCTGGTAGCCACTCAATACAGCCTCAAAAGTTTGAGAAGCCTGTGGAATAAGGCCATTTTTATAAAGTTCAGTTTGTTGAACACTTTTTGTGATCTTCAGAAACGAGTCGTGAATATTCAGTTGGGCTGTATTTCTAAAATTATCCAACTGATGCATTGCCATGGTGATTGCTGCCTCTGCCTCCGAAACTGCCCCCTTTCTTTTAGCGACAAAAATCGGGATGTTTATGCCAAACTCAATTCCAGCAAAATCCGTCCCATCATCAGCAAAATTTGGTTCACGAAATGTGTAACTTGCACCGAGCTTGAAGTCGGGTTTAAATTCAAGTTTAGCTAATTTTTTCTGTAGTTTATTTTGCTCAATCAACGCTAAATATGAAGCCATAAGAGGCCTGTTCTGCTCAACAGATTGTTGGAGTTCTTCTAAGGTCTTGGTGAGGGCTTTAGGCAGTATTTCGGGAAGTTCGGCAGCAGAAAAGGTCAATTGCTGGTTGGTCAGACTGTTCAGATCAGCGACGGCCCTGTCCCGTTGTTGCGTATAGGAATATATTCGATCACGTAACTTGGAAGATTCGACTTGTGCTTTAAGAACATCCTGCTGAAGCCCTTTGCCTGTTTCATAATTTGTTTCAGTCAGGCGAATAAAATCATCGAGCAATTTAATATTCTTATGAGTGATTTCTATTGCACGCTCATAAAAAGAAAGGGAGTAATACGCATCTTTTACTTTCCAGACCAGCTGCAGTTTACCGTCTTCATAAACTCCCTTGTACCAGAGCGCTTGCTGCCTTGATTTCTCTTTCTTTGTTGCCAATTTGCCGGGAAATGGAAAATTTTGGTTAAGTTTTAAAATTTTACCGCTCATTGCGGTTTCATTTGCTGTCCACGAATCAACCGGATAGTTGCT
>JADGBM010000133.1 GCA_015231515.1 Desulfobulbaceae bacterium | reverse complement strand
GCTTTCGTTATATTTGTTAATAAAAACAGGTGGTTGTCGGTACAGAAAATTGTATCGGTGGACGAATTGAATACCACTGCAAGTTGGTCGTATGTGACATGGTGGTAGTGTCTTTTTTGGGAACTGCAACGGGGGAGGGAGTGAGAAGACGTTGAATATGTGAAAAAAGTCTACGGTGTTTTCTGATCGAAAAATTGGCACTCCACCCCATAAGTACAATATTTTGTACTTATGGGGTGGAGTCGTTACAGGGCAGTGTCGGTGTTATGAAACGTTTTTTGGTGTCAAGACCTTGAGATTAAGGAAAAGCTTATCCCATTTGGGCATTCCAGGTTTCTATCCGCTCCTTATGGCTTTCCATAAGTGCTGTGGTGTCACCGCTGATGTTAATGGAGTTGATGGCGTCACCTTGAGCAATACTGTTAACTACGTCTTGGTCCGCCTCGCCTAGCACCTCCCCAAAAACGGTATGCTTACCGTCGAGCCATGGTGTTGGCAGGTGGGTTATGAAGAACTGGCTGCCATTTGTTCCCGGGCCGGCATTCGCCATTGAAAGAATGCCGGGCTTATTGTGCTTTAAGTCTGCTCGACATTCATCTTCAAATCTGTAGCCAGGGCCGCCTGTGCCGGTGCCATTGGGGCAACCGCCCTGAATCATAAAGTCACTGAGTACTCTGTGAAAAATTAAATTGTCATAAAATTTCTGTTGGGCCAGATTAACAAAATTGGCCACGGTAACGGGGGTCTGGTCGGCAAAAAGGCGGAGGTTGATATCACCTTTACTTGTTGAAATTGTAGCAGTTACTTGTGAAGCGTCACTCATGATCATTTTCCTTTTCTATTAATTTTTTGGTTTTAGTTTATAGGGTAAATTTGTGTCGCACCAGACCTGAAAAAAAAGAAAATCGGCTGGTGGGAATTAATTTATTCGGCCATTTCGGCACATGTAACACAAAGAGTGCTTTCGGGCACTGCCATAATTCGACCCAGGGGAATTTCTGCATCGCAGTCAATACATATCCCAAAATCGGGACGATCCATATTGGTGAGAGCATAGTTGAGTCTGGTAAGGCGTTCCTGAGCTTTTCGAAGTGCGGCATCATTTATACTTTTATTGCCGATGGCATCCATCCTGCTGATCCTGCCAATGGCATTGTCTGGGGAAATAGGTTTAGTCTTCTCCTTAAGGTTCTCGATAGTATTCCTGGATTCGGCGATGGCAGCCGTTATGTTTTTGATTAACTCAGTTTTACTTTTTGCTTCCATGTGGGCTAATTTAACAAACTCGGGGCTGAAGAGAAAGGTGTAATTTCATGAAACCACGGTTTTGTATGGGCAATCACTGCAGATAAAGCCGCTGTGCTTGACTTTTGAGGGCGTGGTCGATATGGTGCAGTACCAAAAAATGACCTGATTTTCAATCAGTATTGGTTAGTCGGATTTCATAGGTTGTAATGATTTATTATAAGGGGCCGGTATGCGCGTTAAAGATATTTTAGCAAAACAGTATTCGACATTTAGTTTTGAGTTTTTCCCACCAAAAACTGAAGAAGGCTGGGACAAGCTTTTCGTAAGTATTTCGGAACTAGTTCCCCTTAAACCTGCCTATGTAAGTGTTACGTATGGTGCGGGCGGTTCGACTCGTGATCATACCCACAATCTGGTGGTTCGGATACAAAAGGAGACAGATCTGACGGTTGTCTCCCATCTAACCTGTGTGGGGCATAGCCGTGATGAAATACGCAAAATCCTTGAGCGCTATCAAGACAATAATGTTGACAATATTCTGGCTCTTCGGGGAGACCCCCCGGCAGGACAAAAAGAGTTTGTAAATCCAGTTGATGGTTTTCAATACGCCGCAGATCTTGTCGGATTTATAAAAAAGAGTTTTCCGGATATTTGCATCGGCGTGGCGGGTTTTCCTGAAGGGCATCCTGCCACTCAGAACCGCCTTAAAGAGATTGAGTACCTGAAGGCCAAGGTTGATGCAGGCGCCGACTATATTGTTGCACAACTTTTTTTTGATAACAGGGATTTTTATGATTTTTGCGAACGATGCCAGTTGGCCGGAATTCATGTGCCGATTATAGCCGGAATTATGCCCATCACTTCGATTCATGGCATGACTCGAATGGCCGAACTTGCTGCAGGGGCGCGAATCCCTGCCCGACTGCTAAGGTCGGTAAGCCGAGCCCATAACGATGAGTATGTCGCAAAAGCTGGGGTGCACTGGGCAACGGAACAGGTCAGAGATCTGGTCGATAACGATGTGCGTGGTATTCAATTCGTCCACCGATACAATTTTCTGTACCGACAACCACCTGTTTTTATTAACAAATATAACGAAAGCCGAACAAGACCCGGCTAAATACAGTTCATAGCATAATTACACAGGTAGTGAAGAAATGGTTTTTGCTGATGAAGAAAAAAACAATATTTGAGATGATCGTAAAGGCGGGGGACCCAGGGCAGGCTACCAAGAAAAAATACAACGAAAAACAAGAAACAAAAGAAATGGTACACCTTTTGCTATATTAAGAAATCAAGATTAAAACTCTTGAACTCCTTTCCAGTCAAAAACCTGCTTTTTCCCCGAAAGCAGGTTTTTCATTTTTAAGAACCTGTTAGCACTCCCAAAGCCGTTGCATCTGTTGAACAAATTCGAGATCCTTTGCAGTCGGGCGCCCTCTCTCCGTCAAATAACCACCGATCATCATGCCGTCAGCACCAGCCATGAAAGCGGAACTTAAAAAATCCTGCAAGGCCGATTCACGCCCAGCCGCCAACCGCACAGGAATGTCTTGGAGAATTATTCGATACAAGGCAATTGACCGCAGGATCTCCTCAGATTTCAGAGGCTGCTGTCCGGCAAGCGGAGTTCCTGGCAGAGGAATCAGGATATTAATAGGCACCGAATCCACATGTAACTCTCGCAGTGTCAGTGCCATAGAGATGCGATCCACCTCTGTTTCTCCCAAACCAAAAATACCGCCCGAACAGACCTCTATGCCGACTTCCTGCGCCGCAACAATAGTATCAACTCGTTCATCAAAACTATGCGTTGTTACTATCTGTGGAAAGAACTCTTTTGACGTCTCGAGATTATGGTGATAACGAGTCATTCCAGCCTCTTTTAATATCAAGAAATCTTCTTTCTTTAATATCCCCAAAGACGAACAGACTGCAATACCAACGTCACTTCTAATTGCTGAAATAATCTCAGCCACCTTTTTGACGTCGGCGGAATTAAGCCCCCGACCACTGGTAACGATGGAAAAATGCTGCGCCTTGTCTTCCTTAGCCTGTCTGGCAGCTTTCAGGATAGTTTTTTTATCCAGCAGAGGATAGACAGGGGCTTCGGTCTTGAAATGCGCGGACTGGGCACAAAAACGGCAGTTCTCACTGCATTGACCCGATTTGGCGTTAATAATACTGCAAAGAGAAAATTGGCTGCCGCGATGTCGGAGTTTCACATCCAGGGCAATGGACATTAATTCGCGACACGATTTAGCACGAAGAGTTTCAAGATCGACAGTAGTCATAGTAAGGCTTATTTTTTCCGAAATCCAAAAACACCACCGACAGTAGACGGAGCAAAAGCAACACCACGGGGGCCACCACTACGCGCAAAACTCTTCTTGATAAAAGTTGGCTCGCTCCGATCTTCATCGGCTTTAAGTTTGAGCTCGGAAGATGGGAGCGTTTTTGCACCAATAGCCTCGTTATACATCTGATACAGCAACAGTCCGTCTTCAAAATAGCTCTTCTTTTTCAGCCACTTCGGCCAGACCTTGCCATCTTTGAGGTTCACAATAAGCGGCAAGGTTGCAATGCCTCGAGAAACGGAGTCCAGCAGGCTTCGTTTAACGTTAAGATACGAAAGTGCCTCTGCGAAACTATCGCGCAACCTGCGTGATAAAAGATATGAATCCTTTTGCGTTTTCACAGCCATAAGATCGGGTTCACTCAAGGCCCACGGCAAGAAAAGTGCTGATAAAATCAGATCCTCCGGCACCACCCGCCCCTCAACAACTAACCTGTTTACCACATCGAGCATATCATACAGAAACTTGCAATGCTTCTGAGCATCAGGGCCATCCGCCATCACTTTCTTGCAAAAAGGAAAAATCACAAAAAACAAGCCGCTGGCAATTGCCAGTTCAGCCCAACGTCGACAAGCCCCTCCACTCAGATCTTTAAACAGCTCGTCGCGTATCCTGGAGACAGGACATAAAAGCAGTTTGTCGCGATGCTGACAGATAGCCACAAAGGTTTCAGGGTCAATTTCAAAAGAGGCCCGAGCAGCATGTCGAATAACCCGCATCATCCGTACCGGATCTCGAATTATCCTGCGCTGCGGATCACCAATAAGACGCACGATTTTATCGTTGAGATCTTTGACGCCACCGACATGGTCGATAACCGTAAATGTCTCAATCTCATAGAACAGGGCATTTATGGTTAAATCGCGTCGAAATGCATCTTCTGCAGAATCACCAAAGATATTATTGGACGGAAGCACAGCATCCTCGCCATCCACTTCAAACTCACTTTGACAGCGAAAGGTCGACACTTCGACAATTTTTCCACCCCCAAAAAAAACCTGTACAAGCTGAAAGCGTCGCCCGATGATCCGGCTGTTTCGAAATATCTTGCGGATCTGGGCAGGCTTGGCGTTTGTACTTATGTCAAAATCTTTTGGTACTTTGCCAAGCAGAATATCACGCACACCACCACCCACCAGATAGGCTATATAGCCCTCATCACGCAAACGATAGAGAACCTTCAACGCTTCTCGGTCTATCTGTTTTCGGGAAATCGTATGCTCACTGCGAGGTATAATAAGCGGTTTCCGTACTAGTTCCGCGCTATCTATGGATGAGTTGAGTGGCATTCCTTATCTATGACAATGAAACCTTGAAAAAGGTCAAATGGACTCTTTGTAGACAGATTCAGCTTGAGAGACAAACTGATCAAATACTTCCTGAACGGAAATGATCTCATTAAACTTATATACTTTCTCGCCTGAAAAAATCAAGCCGCCATCAACATCTCCACCAATGGCCGAGCGAGTCAGGCGATCATTGATGCAGTAGACATAATCGCACTTACGCAGGCATTTAAACTGACACTCCTCGGGACGCAGTGATTTATCCCCGGCACTCAACCTCTCAATAAACTTATTGCGAATGGCACGGCCAGGCATACCAACGGGAGAGTGCATCAAGCCAACGTCATCCTTACCGGCATTAACAAACGCCTGTTTAAACTCAGGGGAAACATCGCACTCCTTAGTCATAACAAAGCGAGTCGCTATCTGAACGCCGTCCGCACCGTACGTATCCATCATTTCGGCCATTTCATAGCCATCAGAAATACCACCGGCTGCAATCAGCGGAATGTTTTTAACAACCGCACGAATATCGGGGAAGATAGTCCTTAACGATTTATCGGTTCCCAGGTGACCACCAGCCTCTTTTCCTTCGACAATGATAGCTGCAGCACCTAATCGCTCAGCAAGTTTTGCAAAAGACGGTGAAGAAACAATTGAAACGATTGGAACATTGTGCTCCCGACCAATCTTAAAAATGTCTCTGGAAAAACCCGCCCCGGTAACAATTATGTCGACACCTGCCTCGATGGATCCCATGACCAGTTCATGAAAATCTTTCATGGCATACATGATATTAACGGCAATTATCCCTTTCGTTGCTTTTTTCGCTTTTCGAATATCGGCCTGAAGCTCGGCAACAGGAATTGCTGAACCACCAATAACCCCAATGCCACCACAATCTGCAACCGGTGCGCACAGTGCCGCCGTGGAAACTCGAATAGACATCCCCCCCTGGATAAGTGGGATTGGAGCTGTATATTGTCCGATGGTTAACGAAGGTAACTTCATGTAAGTGCTCCAGCGCTGTGGTTTAATACGACGGTGTTCTCAATACGACAGCAATATAGATTTCAGAATGGCAGCGATATCGTCTTGACTCGACGACAATACAGCAGTTAATACGTCATGTTTTCTATCGATTTTTCTTTTGAATGATACGAGGGCATAATGCATCTCTTGACTCAATTTGTCAAGCAAGTTACCTAGTACGTAGCACAAGACCACCAGTTTTTGTTGAACACCAACTCTCACAACCTTGACACTATTTTTGAAAAACTGATGAAAAACCCAATCGAAGCCGATTTAAAACCCATGTTAGGAGCCGTAGAGGTTCTTACCGAGCTTTCCAAAAAGGCACCCTTATCATTTATAACAGCACGACCGCTTAAGGAGCCAATTGCTGAATGGCTCGAATGGGTTCTTGGTCCCAAGGTCTATAAAAACACCCGCCTCATTGCCATGGGTGATCATGACGGCAAGCCAGCTTTCATAAAAAATCTTGGCCTGCGCTACTTCATAGACGACCGCGCTGAAACCTGTATTGAACTTGCCTATCACCTGGAAAGCTGCCCACTCGTTTACACGCAACCATGGAACCAGGGCCGCCACAATTTGGACATGGTGGACTCCTGGTCAACTATCCAGAAAATTTGCCAATGAAATGCCCTCAATGCGGTCTGGTCATAAAGGAGTTTAAAAACCCGGTTCCCACCGTTGATATTATCATTACTATTGACGGAGGGATTGTACTCATAGAAAGGAAAAATCCCCCATACGGCTGGGCACTTCCCGGTGGATTCGTTGACTACGGAGAAAGTCTTGAAGAAGCCGCTGTGCGAGAGGCAGAAGAAGAAACCAACTTAACCGTGAAACTGACCGGACAATTCAGAACCTATTCCGATCCAGGCCGCGATGCTCGCCTGCACACAATCTCCACCGTTTTTATGGCAGAAGCAACTGGAACACCTGTTGGTGGCGACGATGCCATACAAGCCAAGATCTTCAAACAACACTCCATCCCTCC
>JADGBM010000132.1 GCA_015231515.1 Desulfobulbaceae bacterium | reverse complement strand
GATGTTTTGTCACCTGGCCATTGGCATTTTGGGTCCGCACAACTTGACCGGCGAGATCATAGATCAGTTCCGAGCGGTGGCCGTTGGCATCGATAACCGCGGTCTGGCGGCCCATGGCATCATATTGATAGCGGCTGGTATGGCCGTTGGCATCGGTGACTGTGATCAGGTTGCCTGCCGCGTCATAGTCATAGAGCGTCTCTTTATTGTATATGTCAGTTTCCTTCACAAGGCGATCTGCCGAATCGTACTCTTTGACGACATTGGTCCGGATATCATAGGTTGCATCAGGCTTTTTGTAATGGACTCGTTCTTCCTTCACCTTGCCGTTGGCATCGTAAATAAGCTCTTTTATGTTTCCAAGAGGGTCGGTTACCGTGACGACACGGCCCAAGGCATCGTAACCATAGGTGGTTGTCAGATTAAGAACGGTTGGGTCCGTGGCGGATGTCACGCGTTGGCGGGTTTCGGTCTCAATCCGGCCCAGGGAGTCGTAGGTGTAGGTGGTGGTTATGGTTTCGCCGCTCGGAAGACCGGTTACCGTTACCCGATTGGGATTAAGAGAATTAACTTCATAAAAATAGTCGGTGAGCCGTTTTTTTGAGGGATCGTCCTGGTCAACATACTCGGTCTTCTGCTTGGGATTGCCGTTGTCGTAATAGCTGTACTCCTCCAGGGTGACGGTTTGCGCCGCGAGTGTCGCTTCAACCTTTTGCAGTTTGCCTTTAACAGCGCCGGTACCGGCAATAGAGGCGGGGTAATAGGTGTAGAATCGCTCGTTGCCGTTCTTATCTTTCACCCTGGTGACCTGGTCAAAAAGGCCATAGTCATAGTCCACGGTCTGCAGATATGCATCCTGCTCGCTGGTGACATTGCCGCCGGTATCACTGGCGCAGCCGGCCAACGTTCGAGACGAGCAGTACGAGTAGGTCGTCTCAAAGCCAAGGGCATCACGTTTCTGATAACGCAAGCCATCGGCATTGTTCTCAAAGAGCAGAATCCCCTTATCCGGCTCCTCAAGTTTGACCAGAGCCCCATTTTCATCATAGAGATGGGTGCGAATGAATCCGCGTGGGTCAGTGACCCGAGTTTTTTTGCGAAACAGGTCATAGTCCAGAATCTCACTCTCGCCCTGGATGTTGGTGTAGCTGAAGGCCCGATCATTCTCATAATAATTAAAGGTCGTGGTCACCTGTGCTCCGGCCCGGAGTTCAGGCTTTGAAATATCTTTCAAAAGAGAGCTGTCCGGATGATAGGTGTATTGATTTTTCTTCAGGAGTGGATTTTCCACCGAGCTGAGATTGCCATTCAAATACTCATAGGTCCAGGTCCTGCCGGCCCAGTCGGATATAGTATTGAGGCGGCCATCGCCATGGTATGCAAGGGTGAGCCCTGTCCGGCCAGCGATCCCGAGGTTATCGGCAATAGTTACAAGCTGCCCTGCCCCATTGTATGAAAAATTAAGCTGGTTGCCATAGGGATCGGCAATCTGTTTGAGCCGGGCTGTATCACCAACCGTGCGCAGATCAGCCCCGTTTACTCCTTCAAAAAGGTATTTCACTCCATTCCTGTAAGTTATGGTGTGCTGGCCGGCAACCGGGGTGTTGAGAGCGAGGGTGTCGAAACCACCAGTCGGAGAAGTGACCGCCCAGCTTGCGCCCTCTCCGTCCACCAGGTAGTTTGCCTCGCCACCCCGTTCATCCATGAAGGTTATCGATGAAACAACCGCGTTGCCGTTCTCCGGAGCTTGAACGGAATCATAGTTAGGGTATTGCCCATAGTCATTGGCCGTAAGGCGCATATTATAGGAATGGGTCCACCCCTTGCTTATGGGAAAATCAGCAGAACTGTTTTTGGCCTGATTCGAATTATAGGTGCGGGTAAAGGCGTAATCCAAGCCTTTGCCCTTAATGACCAAATCGGTCTCGTCATGGTACATATTGCCGGTGACTGTACTCACCGGGTCGGCGGTAGACGGGGTGACGACCAGATCGTTGTTGGATACCGAAATCATATTCAAATCGGTAAAAACTTCGTTGTTGAAGTCTTGATCCTTGGCAGGGTCAATGGCTTCCGTTGCGGTTACATACCCGCCGCCGCTTGCCAGCCGGTTACTGTGGTTGACAATGGCATAGGTTGATTGGCCTAAATCATCAAATTCATCATAGCCATTTTTAAGGTAGACGCTGAAGAGGTAGTAGGTATCCCGCGGCATCTTGTCCGGCAGCAGATATTCGCCCCAGGTGTTGGTGATATGCCCGTACATGAAATCACGGATTTCCATGACAAAGTCGATGTCATAATCGTCGATGCCGATTGTTTTACTTCGATAGACATGGGTGCTTGGGTCAAAGCTCAGGTTACGGTCAAAGAAGTCGGTAAAGCCCTGTAGGTCATTTATGGTGATGAGGTTGTTAAAACAGTTTTCCAGATCAACCAGCAAGGCTGTGGGGGCGCCGGTGTACTGAACAGATTCACCATTGGGGCCGCCCGCGCAGGTAAAGGATTGATTGTCGGAAACATCCATTGAGGTGTTAAGAGTGGCAGGTGTATCCACAAAACGATTCCCAATAATTTCAACAGAAATGGGCGCCGTCACGGTAGCAAGACTTGTCCCTTTCCTTAACACAACTTCGGTATTGAGGTTATATATTCCATTCGCATGCGCGCTGGATTCAGAGTACGATATCGTTAAGATGTCCCCTGACACACTTGCATTTACAACAAAGCCCGCTGGGGTTGTGTTCTGGATTACAAACACTGTATATCCCGTAGCCCCCGACATTGTGTATGGTACAACATCCGTGGCGTCAGCCAGTTTAAGACCTATTGTGATCGGATAGACCCCATCCGTATGTTGGCTGGTTTCATTGAGCACATATTGGTACATGTTTGAGGCTGTGCGATTGAAGCTTACGACGGAGAACCCCGCGGGAGTGGTCACATTGGCCGCGAGAACGTCGTATGTCTGGTAAAGACTGGCAAGACTTGTTGTGATAAAACCGGTTTTTAAGGCCCCCTCGAAAGCCTGATCCGCGATAAGATTGTTCTCGGTCGCGTCATAAGTGGAATAAAATGAATCAATGCCATTGTTTGCATTGTATGTAGCAAGCATTGCTGCAGTGTCACCAGGAAGAAGTCCTTCTGCATTGGCTAGAAAAACGTTAAACCCCGCGTTAGCAGGGTCCGCGCCACCATAACTCCATGAAACAAGCCTTCTGCCAAACAAGTCATATTCGCTCTGCGTGAAATCCGGTGGAGCGGTGTTCGCAAAACCCAGATCAGTTAATGAAGCAGGGAAAGTGTCAACCTGGCTATTTTTTTTAGGATTCACCAACTTACGGTTCTGCTCCATGGCAAACTGAATCCCTCGAACCGTTGATATGGCATCGTACCCTGTAATTGCCTGCCAAACTTCATGTTCAAGAGATGAAGCAATATGGCCAATCATCAGAAAAGCATCACTCGAATATGTTTCAGGCTGATCAACCTCCCAGGTGCCGTTAAGGTGTATTCCTTTCAGGTCAATTAAAAGGCCGCCTGGTGTAATGGCAAATGGAACGTCATTAAGATACTCAACTTCCTGAGTGGTACTCACAACACCAAGATAAGCCGATATTGGTGAAATTATTCCTTTAAGCCGCCCATAGCGTTCCGAGTCTTCCCGAAGTCTGGTGTAGTACAGGGATTGCGCCACATAGAGTAAACCACCGGTCAGGGCATCCTGCGCTTCGAGATCATCGAGCAAACGCATATCGCCAGTATCAGCAACACCATTTAAATTGGTATCAATATAAACATCGCCTATAGCGCCAAGGGCGCCAGCACTATCGACAACTATGGCGTAATTATCATTGGCCTGAAGAAGCTTTTCAGTGGCTCGCCTCAATTGGGTCTCATTGGACGTTTCTCCACCACTGGCGATCAAGTAATAGCCACCGACAACGAGGTTCTTATAGACAACTTTTTCTGGTGGCACCCCAGGCTCAACATCAACTTCCAACTCTAAATCAACTAACGTACCTGCTTGAAGTTGATAAGATCCTTCCGCGCATGAAATATTAACTGAACCAGCTATAACCGTATTCCCGACAGCCTCGCTATCTAAACGGTGCCCAAAAGCCACACCACCTTGCTGCCCGGCAAATAAGGTCACGGTAAGTTGCTTGGTGCTTAACTCAGCGAGAGGAACGTCATAATGCGGAAGAATATTTACACTTTCACAAACCTTTGGCAAAACCCTGGACCGTAAATATTTTGTCCAAGCTATAACCTCGCCGGCATCATGATCCGCGACCGAGTCATACCTTATGATCGGGCTCACCACTTCATAAGGGAGTGAGGCCGGCAGAAGCCCGGATTCATCTGCAATAATTTCACCTTCATCAATGACATCTTCAAGGGTAAGGCCAGGGTGATTGACCCGCAGATATTCAAGAGCTTCCTCGTCAAATACCTCCAAAGGATTTTTGTTCTTCAGGCCGGGCTTATAAGCTGGGCTACCTGGGTTTTGAGCATTGTAATAGGCATCGTAATCAAAAGGTAAATCCCGAAGAAGCATCCGATATGTTTCATTATATTTTTTCTGTTTGAAAGAGGCGTCAAGCGGGACCCATCGACAACTGCCACCTTCGGTTGCGCAGCTTGCCTCCTGGGTTGATTTTCCACCACGGTAATTACTGTAGCTGACAAGGGCTTCGGCCCAGACATGCTCAAAGGTCACGTAGGTCGAATCGGTATCATCGACATTCTGGATGCCTTGATCACGTAATAATGATGCGGCCAGAGTCGTATCAATGACGCCTAACCAGTTTGCCAACTGAACTTTTGAAATTTTTATATTTCCATAAGCATAGCGGGCTTTTATCCCCTGAGATCTAAGCAGGGCAATCAAAGCGGAGGTGAGATCAACATCATTACCCCGTAAACTTAAGAAAGAGTTAAGCGAATTACTTCTGGATCCGTGATATGGGGAATACTCTGCATTATTCCGGAGATACTCATATATTTTTGCTGGCGTTCCTAATTTCGTTGCCTTTTCTTGCAGCAAAAGCCCCTCACCTGTTTGAAAAAGAACCTCTCTGTTTTCACATAATTGAGGGTCGTCTTGAAGATTCAGGCAAGCAGCAAAAACCGAGGTGCTTGTTAAGCCTATAATGAATAAGAGCACAAAGAGTCTCTTCAACATATTTATCCCCTTCCACATGGCATCACGGGCTTATCGCCGATGTTTCGTTAAAGTTGTTACGGTTGGTTCCAGGTCTTCGTCAACAGGCAGTTTATTTTGTAGCTCAAGACCCTTTTGGAGTTGCCTGATTTTATTGTAATCCGCACCGTGTTCCCTCATCGATACCAGCTCGTTTTCAAATTTAGCCGCAGCCTCAAGAAGTTTTTTATGACGCTCTTGTTTCACTCTTTTGGTAAAAGAATGACTTCCAGGAAGAGCACTTACGGCTGATCCCATTTGCTTTTCTCGGCTATTTTGATTTACGGATTCTTCATTTAATTCTTTAAGCTTCAGGCGGTTTGCAGAGATTTTTGCAATTGAATCATCAAGTGCCTTGTTGATTATCCTCAAACGCTCACTCTTTTTTTCTTGAACAATTTCACTTGCTGTTTGTTCTTTTGGTGAAGCAACCACTTGCGCTGCCGGTCCAGGCGGTTGCCCTTGTTTTTCGGGAATTTTCTTTAATATTAATATTCCCTTTTCATCAGGTGAACTCTGATCGAAATCCAAAGAGAAGGTAGATTGCTGCTCCAGAGTAACTGTCATGGACGTGTCATCGACCACAACCTGACTCGGTTTTCCCGCAGAATCTACTTGCATCAAATCATCGCGCACAGATGCCGCCAAAGTCGAAAGATCGGCTTGCATTATGTTCAGTTCCGCATGAACTTGCTGACTCTCTGCCTCTAATCTCTTCTTTTCAATGGCTCTTGAGCCTAAAACCGCTTTTGATATCGAATGGAGACTTTTTATCTCTTCCGATGTTAACAACTTGTCGGCTCTTGCTTGATGCGTAACAAAAAAACCGAAGTAGAACATCACTAAAGTCAGCTTAATCACATTTTTTTGCTTCATTCTCCGCTTTACCTCCGCATGAGTACCAAATTTTGTAAATTTCTTTGGAGGATTCTGTCTCCATTTTTTCATTCATCTGTTTTCGTAAGGGTTCTTTGTCATCTGTTATCGTTCTTTTTTTTAATACCGACAAAAAATTTTGAGTAATCTACCAGTGAAAAACTAAATGTCAAACACTTTAAACACCAGCAACTGGCATCTTTTTTTCATGCCAGCAACAAATTCTTCCGTAAAATCACGAACAGCACGCAAGGGATTACTCTTCTCTGATGGCAAATCAGCACTTAATATGGTTTAAATCCTTCCGCCGGAATGTGGCATTCAGTGCAATGAGTATTACCATTCCCTGAATGAGTTAAATCATCGTTCTTAGATCCGTCGTTATTCCACACCGTGGTGTTCAAGTGGCAGACCTGGCAGATGCCGGAGACCGCGGGGGTGTTGCTGTCGGTGTAACCGCCAGCCGGGTCTTTCGGGTTAAAGAACCGTACATCTCTGTTACCCGGCAACGGTGTCGCAATATTCGATTTAATCAACTGACCGTAAATTATCCCGAAACTGCTCCCGGTCACGGATGGGTCAAGACCACCTTTTACAGTAATAGATGAGGCATCGGCCCGGATAATCTCATACGTGTTTTTTGCTTCACTCAAATCCACTACCAAGATCAATCCGCTTGGCGGCAGAAAGTCATTTTTCCGCCCCCATGTTGCTCTGTCATTCCACTCGGCCAGTATATCGGTTACCGAGTAAGAAAAAGTTGTCTGCCCCCCGTTCACGCTGAAATTGCCATCAATCGTCCCAGTAGCCAAGTACAGTTCAGCTTCATTCTCAGTCCGCCAATAAAGCTGCTCCTGGGTGTGCACACTATGGCAATCGACACATTTTGCAGACCAGGCGCCCAGCTCTGCCCGGTGCATTCCGCCCATTGCCGCACTTCCATGAGCAATC
>JADGBM010000131.1 GCA_015231515.1 Desulfobulbaceae bacterium | reverse complement strand
ACCCAAAGTCATCAAATGATTATCTTGGGCCAGCGCAACAGCGTTATTCAATACTATTAAAAAATTTTTATTGTCGCTAATCAAATGATCCGAAGGCAGAACTATCATTACCGCGTCTTTGTTGATTTTATTAATTTTTGCAGCAGCCCAACATACTGCCGGTGCTGTATTTTTTGGTTCCGGCTCTAATAAAATATTAGAAATTGGAATTTTATACTTTTTTATTAACGGCAAAACATCTTTTTTATAATTAAAATTTGTTACAACAAATATATTTTCGCTTTTAAACATTGGCTTTATTCTAAACAATGTCTGTTCAAACAAAGTTCCTCTTCCTGTAATATCTAAAAATTGTTTTGGCTTATGCTTCCTGCTCATAGGCCAAAAACGTGTGCCTGAACCGCCGACTAACAATACTGCATAATTGTTTTTGTTTCTCATATAAAGTCCTTTTCAAGCTGTAAGCTATAAGCTTTAGTAAAACTAACATCTAAGTGCTAATGGCTAATAACTTTGTTGAAATACTTCGTAATGAGAACACAGATAGAACCATTTATTCACTTAGGTTAAAGCACTTTTCGTCAGGTAAATAGTTAGTAGGGTTTATTTGTCGCGTTGTAAAACGTAGTGGGAAAGGGCCTGTAGTATCTATTTTGTTTGATCTTCAGCAAAGATATCCAGGGAGTGTAGCGCCTCTTCTATAAGATCTCTTGCCGTTTGCTGGGCATAAGCAAATCCCCCCGTTTCTTCAATGATATTTCTGGCCTGTTCAAATGCCGTGACAGGTGAATCCGAATTTGATTCTAAAAGGGTCAGTAATTGTTGCTTATGGCGGCTATCGGCATGGGTCAGGGTGTAAATGAGGGGCAGGGTCATCTTTTTTTCTTGGAAATCGTTGCCTAGAGCTTTCCCGGTTTTTGTAGAATCTCCCAGGTAATCCAGCAGATCATCGACAATTTGAAAGGTTAGGCCTAAGTTGGTGCCAAAAAGCTGTAAGGCTTTACTTTGCGTCTCTGTGCCGCCGGAAAAAATGCTGCCGGTTTCACACGCCGCACTGATGAGGGCAGCTGTTTTGCCATGCAGAACCCTATAATAATTTTCTTCGGAGGTGTTTAAGGTGTTGGCATTTTCGAGTTGAATGAACTCTGAGTTCACCATTGCCTCGGTTGCTTTGCTGATAATGGCGAGGCATTTGGCATTGCCACGAGTCCCGGCCAGATACATTGCCCGAGAGTGTAGGAAATCACCGGCCAGGATAACGTGGGTATTGTCCCAGACAGTATTGGCGCTTTTTTGTCCCCGGCGTTTTTGGGCCCGGTCAATGACATCATCATGGAGCAGACTGGCGGCATGAAGATACTCAAAACTCAAAGAGAAACGGTACAGGTCTGTCGGGTCTTCTAGATTGTCCGGCCGACAGAGGCGAGCCGCCAAAACGGCGAGCAGTGGCCGAATCCGTTTTCCCCCGTTAAAAATTGCGTAGGAGATAACCTCGTGCAGCAGCGTGTTGTCAATATCAGCAAGATCATCATGCATGATCGTGTCAATTTTTTGGGTCTCCGGTTTTAAGAGAGAGACTAACGTATCTTTATTCACCAACAACCTCCGAAAAAAAGGTTTTCACTTGATCTATGCTGCGAATTACCGGACTGGCTGGAAGGCTTTTGAGGAAATGCCTGCCGTACCCTTTGGAAAACAGACGAATATCCAACACAGCGAGCAAGCCCTTGTCCTGAGTTGAACGTATCAGCCTGCCGATTCCTTGGCGTAAGGATAACACAGCGCGAGGAACTTGGAAGTCAAAAAACGGATTTCCTTTACTGTTTTTTATCTGATCAATACGCGCCATGATAACCGGATCACTGGGAACCTCAAATGGCAGTTTGTCTATAATCAGGCAGCTTAAAGTTTCTCCGGGCACATTGACTCCTTCCCAGAAACTTGCAACGGCCAGAAGAACCGAATGTGTTTCCTGTTGAAACTGTTCGAGTAAGACTGTTTTTGGGGCATCGCCTTGTTTATAAATTGGGAAGGGGATGGTCTCGGATAAAAAGCTGTAGAGCTGGTTCATGGCGTTGAAGCTGGTGAATAAGACCAGGGCTCGACCCTGGGAGGCCATGAGCAGCTCATAGACCTGTTGCTGAAGCGCCTCAAAATATGTGGGGCTGTTTGGTTCGGGGAAGCCGTTAGCTGGCACGTAGAGCTTGGTTCTGTTGGCATAGTCAAAGGGGGAGGCCAGTTGCAGTGTTGGGGTGTTGTCGTCAAGCCCGAGCCTGTTAAAGGTGTACTTGAAGCTGCCGCCGCTGGTAAGGGTGGCTGAGGTAAAAATAAGACTCTCTGCCTGGCTGTATAAAAACTCCTGTAACTCAACGGAGACATTGATGGGTGAGGCCGTTAAGGAGATTGTTTTTTCGCGTTTTTCGCACCAGTACACATGAGTCGGGCTCAGATCTGTTGTAATGGCGGTAAGATTATCTTTAAGTTCGAGACAGCGTCTTCGCGGCCCTTCCCAGAGATCAGAACAAAGTGCTGCCCTGTCAAGTTGTTTGCTGAGGTTGGTAATGGCAGTGTCAAGTCGTTCCACCTCAACCTCCCAGCTCTCGACTTGAGAGATGATATCGTTTAATGGGTAACGCCCTCTCAGGGTTGGGAATATTCCGGCAAATTCATTGGCCTGGGTTGCCAGGGCCTGAGCGATCTGGATAGTTTTAAGGCGTTCTTGGCCGGACATTGACTTATGGGCTAGGGTTTCGATGTCCTTGACAAGGTCGAGTAACTGGTAGTGGCTGAATGACGAGCCGAAGTAGCGGGTGGCAATATCTTCAATGTGATGGGCTTCATCAAAGATAACCGACTGGTAACGGGGTAAGACCTCGCCAAATCCAAAGCGGCGAATGCCTAGATCTGAGAAGAAAAGATGATGGTTAACGATAATGATATCGGCTGCTGCCGCCGTTTTTCGTAATTTGTTTATAAAACATGAACCATGCTCCTGGCATTGCGATCCCAAACACTTGGTAGCTGACGAGCATATCTGCTCCCAGAGCTGTGAACCGTCGGTCAGCCATGGCAACTCTGCCCGATCACCAAACTCTGTATGGTTAAGCCAGTGCAGCAGTTCATCTGCGTCATTAATCTGCTCGGTGAAAAGCTGTTGCTGTTGCGATGAAAGCATCTGTTTGGTGCGAAAGAGGCAGGCGTAATTCTGGCGCCCTTTAACGCAGACAACTTTTAGGTCAGGGGTGACGTATTTTTTAATAAACGGGATCTCTTTATTTAAAATTTGTTCCTGTAGGTTCAAGGTTCCCGTGGAAACAATAATTTTTTGTCTTGATAGAGCGGCTGGAATTAAGTAGGCAAGAGTCTTACCGATTCCTGTTTCGGCCTCAACTGCGAGCATCTCGGCTTTGTGGTCTCCTTGGGCAAAAGGATGCAGAGGTATGGCAGTGGTTTCCAGGGTTTGAGCCACACTCAGAGACATCTGTAACTGGCCGGGTCTGACTTCGTAGCCAGGGAGAGTTTTTGCCAACGGCCCGTCAGGAGAAAAAATATGTTCTATATGCTCAGTAAGGGCTGTCAAAAATGGGTCTCTGTCTTATTGTATTGGTGTGGCAAAGGGCGAAGGGTGATTGGTAAAGGGTAAAGGGTAAAGGGTAAAGAGCTAACAGCTAACAGCTAACACCTAACAGCTTTTTCCCGATAATACGTGCTTGAAACTGTGAAGTCAATCGACTTGACAATAAAAAGGCTGCAGTGATACGCTCTTGTAGAGGGGAACGAGGTGCCCGGTGAGTTGGTTAGCGGGAAAAATGATGAATTAAAAAGGGAGGAGAGGCCATGATGAACGATGTGAAAAAAATTTTGGTACCTGTTGATTTTTCAGATAACTCTAAGAAAATTCTTAAAGATGCGGAAAAGTTAGCATTGAGGTTTGAGGCGACACTCGCACTGATTTTTGTTGTGCAGAGTTTTGATGACTACTCCGGCTTCTTCGTGCCGCATATGCCGATTGCCCAATTTCAGGATGATATGCTGGGCAGTGCCAAACAGAAAATGGACAATTTTGTTGAGGACAATGTTTCGGCAGGAACGGCCTGTATCACCCAGGTCAGTGTTGGTGATGTTGCCGAAGAAATTGTAGGGTTTGCTGGAAGCAGCAAGGCGGATATGATCATTATGGGAACGCACGGCTATAAGGGGCTTGAGCGGATACTGTTTGGCAGTGTGGCAGAGCAGGTTGTCAAAACGGCCCCGTGCCCGGTGTTGACCATCAATCCGTATAAGTAATGGGTTAAGCACCTCACGCAGAGACGGCAACCAGAGTGTAGGGCTGGTGGTTCCGGGCTATGATCTCTATGGGTTTATTAGTGATTCTGGCGGCTAATTGTGGCAAGGAAAGCGGTACTGTGTGAAAAGTTATGGCGTGCCCTTCCTGGGCAGAGCCAAAGGTCTCTTCGGTGGCTTTGTTGAGCTTCGTGGCGCTGGTGTCATCAAGGGTTTTGCCTTCGGCAGCGCCCAGCAGGGCAGCCTGGAATTGTTTGATTTCTGATTGTTTGGTGTGATGGAATTTCTTCAATTGTTTAGCGAATGTTTCCTGGTCTATAGAGAATAATAGGCTCGGGATTGCAATCGTACAGACGGTTTTCTGCTGTGGAGAAATAAGCTCGCTTCCGTATTCGTATAAAGTGGTCAGTGTTTCTGTATCGGTTGCGATTATTGAGTAAGTTCGGTCGGCAGTATCTGCGAGAAACAGATGGCACCAGGCTTTAAGCAGTTGCAGTGGGTTTTTCACATGATTTGTTTCAGCGTTACTCGGTGATTGAACTGTAATTTGTTCTTCGTCTTCATCTCTTAGATCAGACATGAGTGTGCTCATTTTGCTATTGACAGCAGCCAAGGCGGCGTTTATCTCATTGTCTTCATTGTGGTGAATTTCTGCCAGTTTAAGAAGCAGTCGTGCATGCATAAGTTTATCAGGTTGTGGATCTGACGGAGTTGATTGGGCTAATTTATCGATCAATTGCCAGACACAGGACTCATCAACATCGGCAGCAAGATCGCTTGATAACCGCGATAAAGCCCCGCTGTAATATTCTGCCCGATAGGATGTCAGATCCTTGATGAATTTCTGAAAGGTGATGAGGCCGTCGGCAAAAGGAACAGGCGCGTAATGAGTGTAGGAGTCAACAAATTCATCGGAGCACACGCTGTCTTCGGATGGTGCAAATTGACAAACTGAGTTGGAAAATAGAAGCAGTTGACGAATGGTTGCCTGATCTGGAATAGTTGACGGCATTATAAGGGAGTTTATTGTACTCATGTCACATATGTCATTATGAAAAAGTTGAAAGAAAAAGCCTCAATGGCAATACTTATCCTTGTTTATCTGCTTTTGAGTTTTCGTTATTTCCCAGGAAATTTTTTGAAGACAGGTGTTGAAACCTTGCTCGAAATTTTCAGTGTTGCCCCGCTGGCTGGGGGTGCTACCCTTTTACTCGTTACGTTTCTACAACGAACCTCTGGAGAGAAAGTTCCCTGGGACAGATCGTTACGACTGTACTTAACTGTTGGAGTTATGGCCGAATTTGTTTTTGGTGTCTACCATTATCTTTCGGTTGGATAGTTTTAGTCCCTTATGAATTATTTTCGTGTTATTTGTGGCAAGAAATCCAAAAATTTCTTTGAAATAAATAACTTGCTTCTACTGTTAAGGGACTTATCCTGAACACCTAATGTTTTATTCAATTTTAGTGGGTTTGGTCTCCTCTGGTTCTGTTGACTCAACGAGCCCTTCGTTGGTTACCTGTGAAATGGGGTTGATGTCGTTATTGTGCAAATTTTGCCGAGAAAAATTAGATTGCCGGGCATTGGTGAATGATTCATGGAAAAACAGTGGTTTATAATTCGAACAAAGCCGCATAAAGAGTTTGTAGCCTCTACTAATTATCAGAACCAGGGCTATCACTGTTATGTGCCATCGATTTTGAAGACAGTGACTCATGCACGGGAAAAATCAGCAGTTGTGCGGGCTTTTTTCCCTGGCTATCTTTTTTTACATTTAACTGACGAAGAGCAGGATTGGGCTGCAATAAGCAGTACAATCGGATCGTTATGCCCGGTCAAATTTGGTGATCGTTATCCCGTTGTCCCAGATGAGATTATTGCGGCGCTTAGAGCCCGAGAAAGTGATGATGGCTATATCTCATTGCTCAATATCCGCAGCATAAAAGAAGGGCAGAGCGTACGAGTTATCAGCGGTGAGTTGGAAGGCTTGACCGGCTTATTCATGACCGCCAAGGGTGCCGACCGTGCACTGGTTCTTCTTGATATGTTACAACGCCAGGTAAAAAGCACGGTGCCGATTGATTTACTTGAGGTTGTTTAAGGAACACGAGTGTCGAATTCGATGTTATTAACTTAACGCTTATGGTCGTGAATCGTCATCCCCGAATGCTGTTATCGGGGATCCAGAAAACACTACACTTACTGGATCCTGGCTTAAATGCAAGAACCACAAACTTAAATTAGATTCTGAAACGCCGTATAAGGACGCAGATCGGGGTAAAATATTATTGATACGGGATCCGATTTGCGGAAGCCTACACAGGGGGAGGGGAATTGTGCCAACGTGTCCACAATTCTCGGCCAACAGTTCTGGAGAAGATTATGATGGAAATACAAACTGTAAAGGCCAAAATAACAAAAGTTGTTGCTGGAATTTGTGAAAAGGCACAGTTATTATGTGACTTTTCGGAACTTGGACAAAAATACCGTGAAGAACCTGCTGGGAGCATGTAAGTAAAAGTGAAGACTACGAACCAAGTCAGACCAGGATTTTCCCGGAGATTGTTACCCAGTCGTTCCCGGCGAAATTATTGAGGCGCTTAAAGCCCGAAAAACTGATGATGACGATATCTTTTGTAGTATCCCAGAGCCGCGCAGATGAAATTGTTGCCTCGTCATTTCTACGATATCGAGGGTAAATATTCGGTTTGCCCTGAAAGGGCCAGAACATAGCAGCCCAGGGCAACGCCCTGGGGACTGGAATAGTCCAGATAGCCCTGAAAGGGCGTGACATCTAAGCTGACCCTGCCGGTTTTAAGCC
>JADGBM010000130.1 GCA_015231515.1 Desulfobulbaceae bacterium | reverse complement strand
TGCAGACGAATTAGGAGGAGATAGTGGCGAGAAATAATGAGTTGTGGCTTTCAGGGAATGAAGCAATTGCCTTGGGGGCATTTGAGGCAGGTGTTAAAGTTGCGTCTGGGTACCCTGGAACACCTTCAACAGAAATTTTGGAAAATCTATCTAAGTATGAGGGTGTATACACTGAATGGGCTCCGAATGAAAAAGTAGGAATTGAAGTTGCTATTGGCTCCTCTTTTGCGGGGGTCAGAGTACTTTCAACCATGAAGCATGTTGGGATGAATGTTGCGGCCGACCCGCTTTTTACCGCCTCATATACCGGGGGCAGAGCGGGGCTTGTTATTATCAACGCCGATGATCCTGAGATGCACTCATCGCAAAATGAGCAGGATAATCGCAATTATGCCTTTGCCGCAAAAGTTCCCATGCTTGAGCCTTCCGATCCAGCCGAGGCGAAAGAGTTTGTCAAACTGGCATTTGATATAAGTGAAGAGTTTGACGTTCCGGTTATTGTTCGTACAACAACCCGTATTGCTCATGTGAAGGGTCTTGTTGCAGAGGGTGAGATGCTGAAGTCAGGAGTCGAACCCGGTATAGAAAAAATGCCGGCAAAATTCGTTATGCTGCCGGGTAATGCCCGAAACCGGCGCAAGGTTATTGCTGAGCGCCAGCAAAAATTGGAGACCTTTGCTGAGACCTTTGCTTACAATAAAATTGAAATGGCAGATGTGAAAATAGGGATCATCACCAGTGGTATCTCCTATCTCTACGTTAAAGAGGCTTTTCCTGAGGCCTCTGTATTGAAATTAGGCATGGTCTATCCTTTTCCTAAACTGATGATCAGTGATTTTGCTTCCAAAGTAGATGAGCTGTTTATTGTTGAGGAACTCGATCCCTTTATTGAAACACATGTCAAGGCAATGGGCATCAAATGTACGGGGAAGGAGATCGTGCCTGCAATTGGCGAGTTAAATTCATTTATTTTGAAAAAGGCCTTCCAAAAAGAGAGCCCTGCACTGTTTTCTCCCGAAGAGTTGCCGCTAAGACCGCCCAATATGTGTGCCGGATGTCCTCATAGAGGGTTGTTTTATAGTCTGAAAAAATTAAAGGTTTTTGTGTCGGGCGATATTGGCTGTTACACTTTAGGCTTTTTGCCGCCGCTATCGGCAATGGATTCATGTGTTTGTATGGGGGCAAGTATCGGAATTGCTCATGGTATGGAAAAAGCCCTGGGACTTGAAGCTAAGGGTAAGGTTGTTGCTGTCCTTGGAGACTCAACCTTTTTTCACTCAGGCCTTACCGGTCTAGTAAACGTGGTCTACAATAAAGGATGCTCCACTGTGGTCATTTTAGATAACCGCATTACCGGTATGACTGGTCATCAGCACAATCCGGCATCAGGGCAGACACTTATGGGTGAACCAACCCATAGTATTGATATAAAAAATCTCTGTCATGCCCTTGGTGTAAAACATGTCGTAGAAGTTAATCCCCATCATCTTGGCGAAACAGAGACGGCGCTTAAAGAAGCGATTGAGTTTGACGGCCCCTCAGTGGTAATTACTAAGTCTCCATGTGTGTTGCTGCCTGAAGAAAAGAGACGAGTTAAACAACCGTATACGATTGATCCGAAATCTTGTACGGGCTGTAAATCCTGTCTGCGTTTGGGTTGCCCTGCTCTTAACTGGGTGCCGGTAACTGAGCAGCAGGCTCGGGAACTTGGTTTTAAGGAAAAACAAAAAGGTTATACACGGATAAGCGAGATGTGTAATGGTTGTGGGCAATGCGCGCAGCTCTGTAAGTTCGAGGCTATCACCAGAGCAGGGGAGGAAAGCGCATGAAGGCAGCAGGAAATATTCTTTTTTGTGGTGTAGGGGGGCAGGGAATTCTACTGGCAAGCGAGGTCACTGCCTATGCCTTGCTTGAAGAGGGGTTAGATGCCAAAAAAAGTGAAGTACATGGCATGGCTCAGCGCGGCGGGTCTGTTGTGGCCAACTTACGCTTTGGTGCTAAGGTTTATTCACCGTTAATTGATCCGGGGCAGGCTGACTATGTTGTGGCCTTTGAAATGATGGAGGCGGCACGGTATCTTCCTTTTATGCATCCGGGAACAAAGGTGGTTGTTAATACGCATACTATCGCACCGCCAGTGGTTGCAACAGGTAATGCAATCTATCCCGATAGGCTGATTGACTTGATTGAAGCCAATGGTATCTATGTTTTACCCGTTAACGGTTTTGAGATTGCCAAAGGTGTTGGTGAGATTCGAGCTGCCAATATTGCCCTTGTTGGAGCATTGTCTGCATACCTGCCTGTAGCCGAAGAAACCTTTGTCAAGGTGATGAAGGATAAGTTGCCGGCGAAAATTTTAGATCTAAACCTGAAGGCCTTTGCCGCAGGACGAAAGGCCGCACTGGCCTGAACTATTTGCTGCTGACTCACATGGCTTTTTTTAACTCAGAATCTGTATCTGTGTTTTTTGAATTTGTGCAAAGCAAGTTTGTGTCATTTTTTAAAAGGACATTTGGAGAAAATAGATGATTTTCAGTGATCAGGAAACTTTGTCTCGGGACCAACTGCAGATTTTGCAGCTGGATCGTCTGCAAAAACTTGTTGCGCGTGTGTATGAGAAAGTTCCCTACTATAAAGGCAAAATGGATGCCGCTGGGGTAGTTCCACAGGATATTAAAACTCTTGAAGATATCCGCAAACTGCCGTTTACGACCAAGGAGGATTTGCGAAAGAACTATCCTTTCGGTCTGTTCACTGTACCGATGGATGACGTGGTTCGTGTTCATGCGTCCTCTGGCACTACGGGTAAACCGACAGTTGTCGGTTACACTAAGGAAGATATTAAACTGTGGGCCGGTTTAATGGCAAGAAGCCTCTCTGCCGCTGGAGTCACTAAAAGTGATATGATTCAAAACGCCTATGGCTACGGGTTGTTTACCGGAGGGCTTGGTGCTCATTATGGTGCTGAAGAGCTCGGCGCCACAGTCATTCCTATTTCCGGAGGACAGACTAAGCGCCAGATCACCATCATGCAGGATTTTGGTTCTACCGTCTTGCTCTCGACACCCTCCTATGCCTTGAATTTGGCCGAGGCAATTGCCGATGCCGGAATTGATCCGGCATCGCTGGCACTTAAGGTAGGTATTTTCGGGGCCGAGCCCTGGAGCGAGAATATGCGTGAAGAGCTTGAGAGGAAACTATCCTTAAAGGCTATTGATATTTATGGCTTGAGTGAGATTATCGGCCCGGGTGTTGCGGTTGGGTGTATTGAAGAACAAAAAGGACTCCATATTTTTGAAGATCATTTCCTGCCCGAAATTGTCGATAGAGATACCTTTGAGCCGCTTGCTGTCGGTGAAGAGGGCGAACTTGTTTTTACTACCCTCACTAAAACGGCTTTTCCGGTGATTCGTTACCGAACCAAAGATATTTCCCGGCTTATTGATACACCTTGTTCCTGCGGCAGGTCATTTATGCGAATGCCGAAGGTTACTGGTCGCACCGATGACATGCTGATTATTCGCGGGGTCAACGTTTTCCCTTCGCAGATTGAGCATGTACTAATGAGTGTTGAAGGTGTCGAACCCCATTACCAGATCATAGTAGACCGCCAGGGTTCGATGGACACCATGGAGGTTCAGGTCGAAGTCAGTGAAAGTGTTTTTTCGGATGAAATAAAGAAACTTGAGGGTTTGAGCAAACGGATTCAGGCCGAGATTAAAGATCTGATTGGCTCATCCTGTAAGATATCTTTGGTTGAACCAAAAACCATCGCACGTAGCGAAGGCAAGGCTCAGCGCGTTATTGATAAACGGAAAATTTAGAAGCCCTCAGGAAACAACATGGCTATTTATTTGAGTGACAGACGGTAGACGTTTGTATAAAAGAGTTGATCTGCAGGTGCTACAAACACTCTCAAGGAGGGATGATGAAGGTCGAACAGATAGCTATTTTTTTGGAAAACAGGTCAGGACGTTTAGCTGAAATTACAGCAATTCTGGCAGAGAATGGTATTAATATTCGGGCACTTTCTCTTGCCGACACAGCCGATTTTGGAATCCTGCGCTTAATTGTCAATGATAACGACAAAGCCAAAAAGATTTTAAAGGAAAATGGTTTTACAGTTGGTAAGACTGAGGTCCTTGTGGTCGAAGTACCAGATCACCCTGGTGGGTTGGCAGGGACATTAAAGGTCATTAAAGCTGCTAATTTGAATGTTGAATATATGTATGCATTTGCTCAACGAAGCGGACAAACAGGTTTGATTATATTCCGTTTTGACGAGGTCGACCTTGCAATTGCGGCCCTGCAGAAGGCTGGTCTTCGCATCTTGACGGGAGAGGAAGTCTACGCGATTTAAATCTTTTTCCGTCTTGCCTGACGGTTTCTGATCAGGAAGTGATTTTATCCGCTTTGTAAAAATATACGAAGCATCTTTTATTAACGTTTAGGAGGGGAAAATGGGAAAACAGTGTAACAATCGATTCACTCAATGGTGTGCTGTTGCTTTTGTTGCAATGGCCTTATCTGTACCGGTCAATGCTTTTGCGAAAAGCATCAAGGTTGGTGCAATCCTGGCTGTAACCGGCGGGGCATCATTTCTCGGTGGCCCTGAGGCCCGGACAATAGAGATGCTGGCAGAAGAACTCAACGCTAACGGTGGTCTGAATGGCGATAAAATAGAGTTGATCATTAAGGATTCCGGCGGAAGTCCGGAAAAGGCGATCTCCTTTGCCAAGCAGCTTATCGAAGAAGAACAAGTGTTTGCAATCTTAGGGCCTTCCACCAGCGGGGAGACCATGAAGATAAAGAATATTGCTGAGGAAGGTAAAACGATTCTTATTTCCTGTGCAGCAGCCCAGGTTATTGTCAACCCTGTTGCGAAATATGTGTTTAAAACCCCTCAAAAAGATAGTCACGCTGTCCAGAAAATTTATAGCGCCATGAAGGAGCGTGGAATCTCAAAGATTGCGGTCTTATCTGGTAATACTGGTTTTGGTAATGCCGGAAAGGAACAACTTGAGGCTCTTGCCCCTGAGTTTGGTATAGAGATTCTGCTTTCAGAGGTTTACGACAAAAAGTCTACCGATCTCTCTTCAGTGGTAGCGAAGTTGATGGCTAACAAAGATATTCAAGCTGTTGTCAACTGGTCTATTGTTCCGGCCCAGGGTATTCTTGCTAAAAACATGCGTCAGGCCGGGTGGGATGTACCTCTCTTTCAGAGCCATGGTTTTGGCAACATCAAATATGTTGAGGCTGGCGGTGCGGCATCTGAAGGAATAATCTTTCCTGCGGGACGTCTTTTGGCCCCGGAAATTTTACCTGATGGCGATCCTCAAAAGGCTGTATTGTTAAAGTACAAAAGTGACTATGAGAGTAAATACAACGAGCCTGCCAGTACTTTTGGCGGTCACGGTTATGATGCCTTTAAGATTCTCTGCAAGGCTATCCTAGAAGTTGGACCAGACCGTGAAAAAGTTCGCGATGCTATTGAGAACATGAAAGGCTTTGCTGGAACCGGCGGTGTATTTAACTTCACTCCCGAAGATCATAATGGTCTTGATATTGATGCCTTTGCCATGTGGACAGTAAAAGACGGAAAGTTTACCCTGCTGAAATAATTTTCCTGCTTGATATGCCCGTATCGATAAGGGGTTGGGCTTTTTGCCCTGCCCCTTATTCTTTGTTGCTCTGTCTTTTGTTGTATCCTAAGTATTTTTTAATGTTCACCCTTAATCTGCGGCCCTAATTATCGTAATGACTGTAGAACTTTTTACTCAATATCTTTTTGCCGGGGTTACTTATGGTATTATCTATGCCATCGTTGCTATTGGTTTTAATATTATTTATAACACTACGGGCATAATCAACTTTGCCCAGGGTGAGTTTGTTATGTTGGGGGGCATGTTTGCGATTACCTTCAACTCTTTTTTACCCCTGCCAATTGCTATTTTCTGTTCGGTGATGATCACTATGGTCATCGGCGCCTTGATTGAAATTGTTTTTATCCGCTGGCTTGATAAACCTTCCGTCCTGCGATTGATTATTATCACTATTGGTATTTCAATCTTAACCAGGGAGGCGGCACTTCATTTTTGGGGAGATACTGTCCGCGCTCTACCATATTTTATCGGTAACGAGATAACCTCGGTTCAGATATTGGGGACCAATATTTCGCCCCAGGTTCTCTGGGTTATAGGAACCTGTTCTGTTATTGTACTGTTCTTGAGTGTGTTCTTTAAGTTTACATCCTTGGGCCAGGAGATGCGGGCCTGTGCTTCTAATAGGGTTGCGGCAACCCTGTGTGGTATCAACACTAAAAACATGGTCACCCTGTCGTTTATGTTAAGCGCTGGTATTGGCGCTCTGGCAGGTTGTGTTGTTTCGCCGATAACCTATACCGAGTATGACAGTGGAACGGGACTGGCCATAAAAGGTTTTACTGTTGCAATAATCGGTGGACTTGGAAATAGTATGGCTGCCGTTGCGGCAGGACTTCTTCTCGGTGTAATTGAGTCATTCAGTATATCGATTGTGCCACTTGCCTTTCAAGATGCGATCTCCATTGCAATCCTCCTGATTATTCTTTTTGTTCGGCCACATGGTATCTTTGGCAGTAGTGAAGCGGCGCGCTTAAAGGAGTTTTGATGACCAGAAAGAATATTTTTGCCATCATCGCCATGCTTCTCACCATGATAGGAATACAGCTCCTTTGTCACTGGTCTGGCAAGGCATTTTATCTGACTCAGTTAACGATGTCCGCTTACTACGCATTAGTTATTGTCGGTTTGTGTCTGGTCATGGGCTATGCAGGGCAGATTTCGCTGGGGCATGCCGGTTTTTTTGGTATTGGCGGTTATGTTTCAGCTGCTCTTACCACCCATAACTTCGCCCAGTATACTGACTCTGCGCTGGTCATTTTCTTGAAAAAATGCGGATTTCTCGTTGCCGGGCAGGATCTTTATGGCGGGAACCTGTTGACGTTCCCGCCGTGGAGTGCCTTTATTATCGCAGTGTGGCTGACCATTGTTATCGCTTTTGCCATTGGTATCCCTGTCTTGAAATTAAAAGGCCATTATCTGGCGATGGCCACACTTGGCTTTGGAACAATCATATATCGAGTTGCCTTGGCCTCTAGTTTTTTTGGCGAGGCCGATGGTATCTCGAGTGTGCCAGGCTTTGAACTATTGCCTGGCCTGGAAGTAAGCGGCAGTTTCTCTTCCCGGGTGCCCAATTACTATATTGCCTGCGGTATATTGGTTATTGGAGTTGTTCTGCTGCTTAACCTTATTAACTCCCGAGTGGGCAGAGCATTACGCGCAATTCATGGTTCGGGTGAAGCTGCTGAAGCAATGGG
>JADGBM010000129.1 GCA_015231515.1 Desulfobulbaceae bacterium | reverse complement strand
GAGAGTTTCATGGCGATAAAAGATTATTGCAAAATGATGGACGTTGAACTGACCAGTTGGAAAGCGAAATTATATGATGTCATAAGTAAAATCGACAGATTGCCAACCGAAGATAAAAAAGGGGTTACTGAAGACGTGAAAGCCCTTCATTACATCATGTCGGAGCTGGATGAAAAAATTGAAACACTGAGAAGCGAATGTCCAGTCGAATGGAAACCTGAAAAAGAAAAAATAGCCTCTCAATTGGCTGAACTTTGTAAAAAATATAATCGGACGACCAAGGAGCTTTTTGGTTATGACTTTGGTTGAAAGAGCATAAGAGATTTTCAGTTTCTGTGAAGTGGAAAGAAACGGAGCATCGCATCATGGTAAATATTGTGAAAAACTCAAAACATTTTCTAGGATTCTGAATCTTCCTTCAACAATGAAGTGTTCTTTCAAATATAAAAAAGGAGAGTACAACGTGGCACGGAAAATTCAGTGGGAAACAAAGCTCGACGTTGCCTTGAGCCGCGCAAAGGCAGAAAACAAAGTAATTTTTCTGGATTTTTTTAATCCACAGTGAATTGGCTGTCAACAAATGGATGCAGTTACGTATCCACAAGAAGCGGTTATTCAATTCATTCACCAGAATGTTGTCCCTCTGCGAGTTGGTTCCGAGGAACAGCCCATGGCAAAAGATTTCGACATCAGCTGGACCCCTGCGCTGCTGATTATTGACAAGAATGGCAAGGAGCATCATCGGACAGTTGGTTTTCTGGAACCTGAAGAAAGGAGAGGCACTAACTGGCCGGACTGGCCGTCATGATATTAAACCAATAATGGAGGAGCAGTGATGACAAAAAAAATGCAAATTTACAAATGTGAAATCTGTGGAAATATAGTGGAAATGCTCCACGCGGGAGATGGCGAGCTTGTCTGTTGCGGCGCGCCGATGATTTTACTCAAGGAAAACACCGTAGACGCGGCAAAAGAAAAGCATCTTCCGGTGATCGAAAAAATAGAGGGCGGCTTCAAAGTAAAGGTCGGCAGTTTGGCCCATCCCATGGAAGAGAAACATTATATAGAGTGGATTGAGGCAACCACTGACGACGGCAAAGCATACCGGCAGTTCCTCAAACCCGGCAAAACGCCGGAGGCTGTCTTTAAAATTAACGCAAGCAAGATAACTGCCCGTGAGTTCTGTAATCTGCATGGTTTGTGGAAAGCATAAACTTGTCCTTGAATTTCAAAAGAGAGAGGACATTATGAATATTAAGGGAGCCTATCCCGTAAATTTTTTATTAAATCTAAGAAGGAGCGTATTATGAAAAAGATGTTTGTTCTGGTAACGGCGGCGGTCATGGCAGGCGGTTTATCCTTGGCATATGGGGCAAACATTGATAAGGGCAAGGCTCTTTTTGAAAGCCAAGTCTTTGGTGGTGGTACAACCGGAAAAAGTTGCAGCACCTGTCACGCAGGTGGTGAAAGCTTGGGAAGCGACCTATTCGAGCGCTCTCAATTCACCATTATGGGCATGAGCAAAAAAAGCCTGGCCGATGTTATTAATATCTGCATCGAAAAACCTCTGGGTGGTGTCGCCATCGATCCTGATGGTGGAGAAATGCAGGATTTGATCGCCTACATGAAAACCCTCATCCTAAAACCGTAAAAATAGAATAAACCAAAGGAGGCAAGCCATGCATTCAAAAGAAGAATTGTGCAAAAAAATTACCTCGCTGTATCCGGATATCGGCAAATGCGGCATTAATGTTGATGTTGCCTTTGATGATGGCAAGAAAGTTTGGGTTGTTGACCTGAAAAAAGGCGCGCATCATTTGAAACATTATCTTGAAGCATCCGATGCTGATTCTTGCATTGATGGAAAAAAATGCGTTCCTTTGGGGCTTGAAATAGCACAATTGAAAAAAAATATTGAAGGCAAACAATTTTAAAAGGTAGCAACCATGAAACAAAAAGATACAAATACATGTCCGGTCTGTCACGGGGAAAAAGTTATTGAAGGGATCTGTGAATGCAATGAGGAGTGGCGTGGTACGCAAAGGCAAAGTGACAATGAGTGGGACGATTGTAAATGCACACCTGAGCTGGGATGTACGAACTGTAATGGAACAGGATTGGTTGAACCTGACCAGAAAAACTAATTGACACAACTCTCAATCATGGAGGGAACTAATGAAAAAATATGTTTGTACACAGTGCGGGTATGTCTATGACCCTGCAAATGGAGACCCGGAAAATGGTGTCAAACCAGGCACTGCATTTAAAGACTTACCTGAAGGTTGGGTTTGCCCTGACTGTGGAGCTGGGATCGAAGACTTTGAAGAGGCGTAAAAATCAATATATTTCTCCCCAGGAAGAGCTATGGCGTAGCGCTGTACGAAAACTTAAGGGTCCGCTTAAACGCATTTAAGGATTAGTCATGCCTAAAGAATTCTATATAAATCAGGAAGAATGCATATCCTGCAGAACATGCGCTTCACCGTTAAAGTGAAGATACTACATGTCTATAGGTAAATCATTCGTGGGCGCTCAGAGAATAGCGCATCTGCTTTGCAAGATCCCCTTGAACGCCTTTAATCGTGTCAATTTCATTTCTAAAGCATTTATTTTTACGTAAGTATTTGCTTAACAAGCTCAAGCCAACTCCGGTTAGCTATGGTTTTTTTTAACAAAAAAAGTAAGTTTAGATCACAAGGAAAAATAATATGTGCTTACCCAAAAAGATTACTCTCTTCTGGATCTTAAATTCACTCATAATCCTGTCTATAAACGCATGTTCTGGAGATGGGCAGAATGCACAAAAGTCAGTTGAATTTAAAGAATTTGGTTCATGTGAACTGATTATAAAGAATGTCTGCACAGAGTGTCACTATGAAACGAGAACATGCCAGAAACTTGGCAAGAAAAGCGAGGGGAGATGGGGAAGTACCATCGAGCGTATGGTAAAAAAAGGTGCAAAGTTGCATGAAAATGATCTGAAGCCTCTTCTGAAGTGTCTCACAAACCAGAGCTCTGAGATTCAGAAGTTATGCGAATAGTTTTCAATCGAAAATTAAATTTGCCAGCCATCCTCGCTGAAGCTTCTTTTATTATTTATGACGATCAAAATACAGCAAGGGAATATTGGAATCTTGCATGAGTTATGTGAAAAATAAGGAGAAAAAAGATGCGAACTTTTTATGCAAAGGAACTCACAAGTATATTTCTTGTAACTGTTCTTACGGGTTGTGGCAGTGATGCACCGAAGCATGAAGGGTAAAAAATTGTAGAGTCGAGTGGTTGTACATCCTGTCACAGCCTAGACGGCTCAGAAAGGATTGGCCCAACCTTTCAGGGTTTATATGGCAAGAAAATTGTTATTGTCACTAAAGGAAAGAATCGAACTGTAATAGCTGACCGCGATTACCTGAAACGCTCCATCCTTGATCCTCAAGCTGATGTTGTGGAAGGGTTCAGGCCAAGAATGCCGACAAATTATGAACAGAAGTTAGGGGAAGCTAAAGTGAACAATATCCTGGATTATCTGCAAACCATTGGCAGCAAATAAAGGAAAAGCCCCTGAATAGGTGTATCGCGAGTTTTATGATGACTATGTCAACGCCGTGCTGGATAAACTGATTAATTAGGATTTCGCGGCAGACAACCTTGGCTGATGGCAGTCTGAATGGTTGTATGCTTTGTCCTAGCTTTTCGTAAGCGTTCAGTCTCATCGCACCTGCCTTGTCAGCGGCCTGATCGCATACCGGAGTATAGCTCGCAGACCGCTTGACTGGCCAACGAACCAGGCCATTGAAAAGCATGCGCGCATCTGCAGCACTACTGAACGCTTACGGTTTGTTGGTTGCCGCAGATTTTGGCACCTCTGATGAACGATTACAACTTTTCTAACCCACGGACCGAGAGTATCAGGGATCTGGATTAAATAAAAATGAAATCTATAGTCATTTTCGGATCTGGTATAGCTGGATTGAGTGCTGCCCATGAATTAGTCCAGTTGGGATATAGTGTATCAGTATATGAAGCTTTCGATCAACCTGGTGGATTCTTTAGAAGTTCCCGGCTTGGTAAAGATAATATGCCTTCGGAGTATTCCTGGCACGGCATGGGACCTTGGTATCTTAATGCTTTTGATTTAATGAAAAAAATTCCTTTTAATGAAAAAGGAAGCATCTATGAGTTAGCCCTCTCGCGCCCCGTTGATTTTGGCATTTTCCCTGATACCGATAAAGCTCAATTTTATGATGAAGGACTGAGAAGTATTCCTAAAATGTTCAGGATGAACACGTTTGAATTTATTAAATGGTTTTATTTAATGCTTAAAACATGGACCTCCAATAATCGAAGTAAAATAAAATATGACAAACTCAATGCAGCGCAAACCTGGAAACCTTTACTCAAAGATAAAGCCTATAAAACCTGGCGTTCTTGTTTTGGGCCGTGGATTGGCTCGGATTGGTCAAAGGTTTCATTACACACCACCGGTGATTTTTTCAGAAAACAACTCACCACAAAAGCCCTGCACCGACATAAAGCTGATCAGAATGGTCCCGCGTGGACGCAAGGAACCGGGGCTGGCTGGCTGCTATTTGCAGGTCCAAGCAGTGAATACTGGTTTACCCCCTGGGTTAAATATCTTACAGAAAAAGGCGTAAAATTCTATTGGGAGAAGGCTCTAACAAAATTAGATTTTGATGGAACTACTATTCTCTCCGCTTTTTGTGGCGAAGAAAAAATTCACGGCGATATGTATATTCTAGCCATTAATCCTTTCATTACTGCTGATATTTTACGTGAGACCCCGGCGCTTGAGAGGCAAGAAGAATTAAGATCGTTCAAACCCCTTACTCAAAATGGTCCTCATGTCCAAGTCTCTTTTCGATTGGCATTTTCCGAAGAAATTAAATTTCCTCGAAAGCGGACTGCTGTGGTGATAAGTGATTCCGAATTTAATTTGACCATTTTTGCAGAAGAACAAGTTTGGGACAAAACCGTTGATTTAGGGAAAGACATTAAATCTCTCTGGACTGGCACATCGTGTATTAGCAGCGTCCCAGGAAGGATTTATCATAAGCCGGTAAATACTTGCACCAGGGAAGAATTTATAGAAGAAGTTAAAGCTCAAATTTTGAGCTGTGGTGCGCTTGATGAGTATAGAAGGCGCCGTTGAAAGTGGCAGAAGAGCCGCGAAAGCGATTGACGACAAAGTTGCAGTTCTCGAGCAATATCGGCCCTTCTGGTTTATATGTTTATCCAAAATTGATGACATTTTATACGCAATGAAAGCGCCACAACTTATCGATTTTATGTTTTTAACTTTGTTTTTATTTTTTCTTTGGCATTTTTTTATTTAATTGGTTGGAGTTTCCAGTATCGTTAACCATATGAACTAAGAAATGTGCAGAAAATGAACGATACTGAACCAGCAATAAAGTCATAAACACTCTCCCTCCAGACAGGGCAGATAATAAGGCCGGGGTCAAATTTCCGGCAAAGGCAGTGGAACATGGGAACGGAATACCAGGCCGAGTTTATGGAAAGGATCGAAAGAACCCCTGCTGCAAATAGTTATCGGTTCAAGATGTCCGCCGGTTTAAAATTTACCGCCGGGCAATATATGATGGTGGATCTTGGCCGGGAACTGGTCCACCCTCTGTCGCTCAGCGACTGTCCTGAAGAATCCCGTTTCATTGAATTCACCAAGCGGATGACCGGAAGTGAATACTGCAAGCGTCTTGAGTCGCTGAAAAAAGGAGAAATGATATCTGTGAAGGGGCCTGAGGGCAAATTCGGCCTTACCGAAACAGACGGGAACATTATCATGATCGCAGGAGGTATCGGTATCACGCCCATCAGGAGTATTCTGAAAAGTCTGGAAAAAAAGAAGGGTGAAACGCCCGGGGTCGTCCTGATCTACGGGAATAACAACAAGGATGATATTGCCTTCAGGGAGGAGCTTGAAAACCTCCAGCTTTTTGACTACAAGCTTGTTCATGTCCTGGAAGACAACAGCGGAATGGAAAAGACAGACAAGGGATATATAACTGCAGAGATCATCGCCAGGGAATTAACCGTAATGAGGAGCCCTGTCCATATGATCTCTGGACCGCCATCAATAGTCAAAGCAACAAAGGAAGCCCTGGCTGCACTCGATGTCCCGGAAGAACTGATACGCACTGATATTTTCATAGGTTACAATTAATGCCCGGCGGTATGTTCGCTCTTGCGGCGTTTGTTGTCTAAGGTGTTATGAGAATATTTTACTTAAGACGCGAAATATCTTCGAACGGAAACAAAACCTGAATAAGGCGGACTATGCTGATTCGACAAACAATCTGCACTTCTCTTCTTCTTTTTTTTCTGAGTGTGGGGCAATCTCCTGCTGCAGACCTGACCACTGAACCAGCTTATCCTGCTCTCTGGACTGCCCGCGATGCGGTGCGTTTTGCTCTGAGCCATAATCCCGACAGCGCGATAGGGCAGCAGCGACTCATTGCCGCTCAAGCTGCCATTGATCTGGAACGAGCCGCCATTCATGCCCGCCTGGCTTTTGAGGTGATGCGGGCCTTTTATGGCATCACTCAGGCTAAGGAAATTATTGATGTCAACAAGTCGACGGTAGAAGCCCTGTTGTCCTCTCTCAAAATGGCCCAAGCCCGCCATGAAGAAGGAGTTCTGTTGGTGGATGCAGTTCTTGACCTTGAAGTACAGTTGTCACGAGCCAGGGAAAATTCGATTCAGGCTCAACACGCCTTGGCCCTTGCCCGCAAGATTTTTCTGACTTTGCTCGGCATTGAAGGAGGCGCTTTCGAGGTTGTCCCTGAAAGTGGAGACATACAGGAGGCGCCTCCCTCTGATGCTTCCAGCCCTCGTTTTGAACTCAAGATTCTCGATGACAAGCTTGAGCTTGCCATCGGCCTGGAGGTGGAGCAGGCAAAAATTGCGTTAAGAGAGACATAGGAACGCTTGCAGGTTACGGAGAAAACAATTGCTCAGGCCCAAAAAAGCGCTGAGATTAATCGCGCCCGGTTTGCCGAAGGTATGGTTTTACCCTCGGATCTGATCGCTGTTGAAAATCGTCTGAGCGATACCTTGATTCGACGGACTATTGCCAAGACTTCGCGATTGATTGCCATTGCTGAGTTGCGGCGTGCCAGCGGGTTGCCCCAATTTGATGATTTGCCTGAGATCTCTTTTGCTAAAGAACCGGAGCAGCAACAATGAAACATAAACGACTACTTTCTTTCGGTAATCGACTCTTACCGGCAATTCTGTGTGGGTGCCTGTTGATGTTTGAAGTCTGCAAACGGGAAGCCAGTAATGGCAAAAAGCCTCAGCCAGCACCCACCCCCACAGTAGCAGTCCATGTGACCTGGCGGTAGTGGACGGCGCCTCTGTAATTCTTGTCGACCCCATCTTTCATGGCTTTGCTATCTCACTCATGTTCGGCGAGATTGCAAGTCTTCTGATCAGTCGCATGGCGGTGCCGGTCCTTTACTTTATGCTGCGGAGTCGTCACCACGAAACACCGGAATG
>JADGBM010000128.1 GCA_015231515.1 Desulfobulbaceae bacterium | reverse complement strand
GAGCCAGGAACAATGTTACTTTTAGGTACTGGACTTGCTGGTTTGGTTGCTGCACGTAGAAGAAAAACAGCCAATAAAGCATAAGTATGTTGATATAGATTAACGTTTGCCGCTGGTTATTAAGTTAACCAGCGGCTTTTTTTTGTATGAAATGATTGATAAAGCTTCAATAATAAGACGTTGATCCAACGTTAAAACTGTCAGAATTCTTTACAGTTGAAATGAGTGTTTTTATTCCGAAAACATAATTGTGAAGATCGCCCCACCTTTTTCTTTGTTGTCAGCTCTTATATCTCCACTAAGTTGTTTGACCATTTGCTTAACTTGCCATAATCCAATACCACTACCTCCTGATTTGTTTGAGACATAGGGGTCAAATAATCGGTTAGGCAGCAATTCCTTGTTAATGCCCTTGCCATTATCGCTAATAAGGATGGTTACTTGCCGGATTACATTTGTTCGTGTGACAGTAATCATAACTTTAGTTGCTTCAGCCTCAAAGGCATTTAGAAGAATATTTTCCAGAATATTTCCTAATTTGGTCTGATTCGTTTTTAGGTAGATTGCTTCAGAACAATCACATTCAATAGTGATTTTTGAAAATTTTATGGCAATCTTATGGCAAAATTGTTCAATGAAGAAACCAAGGTCAATAATGTTCAGTTCTGGTTTTTGTCCTTCCTTAAGAGTTGCAATTTTAGTTTGAACCTTATTCATTCTTTTTAATGCATCATCTATTGTTTCCAGCATATCTTTTTGGAACTCAGGATTTGCGATATGTTCTGCCGCATTTGACTGTACGAGGGAGAGCATTGCTGCAGCATTTTTAATATCGTGGAGTACAAAGGCAGATAAAGTGTCAATTGCCTCTTTCTCTCGGGCCATAGCAAGTTTTTCGGCCATGCGTACACTCAGCACGGCAGAAGCTGCCTGTGTACTGAGGGCTAAAAGTAGATCAAAATCATCTTGTCCGTAGCGTCCGCCAGTATATTCTGGGCCAAGACCAATTAATCCCACCATTTTTTTTCCGATTGTCATTGGGAAAAATAGCTCAAGGCGGCAATTGTTAAGAAAATGTTTTTTTTGATTCAGAGTTTGTCTAAATGAAGGATTCTTGCTGGAATCTTTAGTGTAGAGGAAATTATTTTCTTTTAAAAATGAAAGTAATGGATCATCACTCTGTAGAGTGAGTAGAGCATTGCATTGTTGGGATTCATCTGTTGAAATTGGTTTGTAGCCATTCTCACTATCTCCTAGCCAGATTATTATTTCATTTGTGTAAAGACAGTCTGTTAAGATCTGCGTAAGCGCTTTAACGACACCAAGTTCAGAAAATTCTTCCTTGAGTAGAGAAGAGAAAGCAAGCCATTCGTCCCTGTATTCGTATTTATTGTTATAAAAATTGGTGCTTACAAAATATTTAACTTTTTTTCTGACATCGTCAGAAAAAATAAGGGAAAGACAAACGACTAACCCACTGATGAGTGTAAACCAGAAAAGAACAAAATGAATTTCGTAGCCATAATGTTTGGTAATAAAGGCGAGTCCGCCAAGGCATGTAAGATATAGTGCAAGCAAGGTGGGGGCAATAAATGAGTATACAACCTGGCGTGCGATGAAAATTTTTCTGTTAAGCAGTCGATGTCTGGCGAGTGCATAAGAGATCATTCCCGCAGAGAGTAGTAGCAGTGATGCCAGTAGTATCAAGTGTTGTTCTTTGATTATTGGATACATTAGACGGTACGAAAAGGCCCAGCCTAGAGAACCACAAGTCAGGAAAATACCCAGAATAAAGAATTTATATTGCCAGCGTTGATTTGATGTAAGAGTGCGCCAGAATGTTTCTGCATTCCAAGCAGTATTCAGAACTGCAATGAGGCAGAAAACGGCGCCATAATGAAATAGATTTGAGATTACTACGTTTGAACTAGTAACTTTCGATGGTAGCGAGATAAAGAAGACAGCAGCCAGGCACATTATAAGCAGCCCAGAACCCGCAGCAGTTAAACGTTGCCGGGTACTTTCTTCTCTTTGGGACGATGTGTGATTAAGGCGTTTTACGGCAATAAAAAAGATATAACAAAAAATAAACTCTGATAGCACTATGTGAGGAAACAACCTCGGTGAAAGTTGGCTGGAAAAGAAAAGATACCCTCCAGCTAAGACTGGCATTGCCAGTAATAGTGCAAGAGTTGAGTATGAAAATCTACGGGGTTGTTTGGCCAGTAGGTTTGTAGAAATTGCCAGGCAAAGAATCAGAAAATTTATTAATATCCAGTTATTCAAGATTTAATTTTTGTGTTTATCTGTGGTGCCACAGTTGTTAAATGTCGTTAAATCAGTGTCGTTATATCTTGAAAAATTATGTTTAACTATAATTGATCACAAGTCTGAGTAAATAAAAAATAAGGTGTTTTCGAGTCGAAGGGTGTCTGTGCTGCTGGTTTACCCGATCCACAAGCTTTTGTTGAAATAGGCTGAGTCAGGGCTGGAAGGTACAGTTGAAGAATCGTATCATACTTTTACTGAAAATCGATTTGTTTTTTCTTGTGTAGGAGAGTTCTTTGGTTTTTCATCTGTTGATGAGATTCCTGGAGCTGTTCTGTCGGAGTGAAGTTTGAAGTCACTGTAAAGTTTCTGTCCGCAGGTTGTGCAGGCCATAAGCATGCCACCTATATTCCCTGGGATCCTTAACTGTTGACCACATTGTGGGCAGTCTATTATAAGTGATTCTGACATGAATTCTACTTTCGAAAGAAGTTGAATGGTGACTTTCAGTTTATATTAGTACCATCGGATTAGATTACTCAAAAGTTGACGGTTTTAACGGTTATTTCTGGGTGAAATTTAAAATGTGTTTACCTGCGTCAACCGGCATAACCCCAAGCGAATCTGCTATTTCACTCCAGCTTTTCCCTCCTTGCTCGTGCTGCAATTCGAGTTCCTCTGTAGACCTGCCGCTGATAGAAGAAAGAATGAAAAGTAATGCGAGTTCTTTCTCTGTAAGGCCCTTATCTCTTAGTTGATTAACTGTCTCTGGTGGAATTAAAAAAAAGGAGCTGATGATTTCGTTTGCAGCATTTATTGCAACTTCGGAGGGCACAGTGCCCGCCCTTAAAGCTTGTAAGGTATGAGATGGTTGCAGATTGGATATCATTGGGTCTGCTGTCACATCTTGCCAGGTTTTTTTTTGATTTTTTAGATCAAGAATTTTTTCAAGGGGGATTACTGACAATTTTGATAGAGATAGGGCAATTATGAGATCATCTTGACCGATAGAACCTTGCATCTTCAGTAAGACTATCTGTTTTTTTGAGATACCAAAGTACTTTGATAAAAGGCTGTTAAACGTTGTTGCCAGTATATAGTCATCTGCTGCAAATTTAGCCAGAGGATTATAGGTCCTGTCCTTGAAGCAATGACAACCTTTGACAGATTCTGCTGCTAAACCCGACGAAGAAAATACAGCGATAGTAAACAGTAGTAGGTATAACACCAAAGTTTTATGCATTATTAGGGCTCCGGTCGTATTTTGTCACGAAAATTTGGTTTGTAGCAGTGAATAGGACAAACTCCGGCTTATCTGTTTTAGTACAATTGTTTTTCATTCCTTTTGACTCTATCTACTTCGCCAGGAATTAGCTTTGACCTAAGTCAATTATAAGCGGTAAATTCGGAAGTTGCCAATTTGTCAAGATGGTCCATCATTTCGGCCGGGCTGAGTCATATAATGTTAGGGCATTAGATCTCTTTATCGTTATTCGGAATTTATGATTTTACCTCGCAGCGTTTTAATCAACCCTCGTCTTGTTTTTGTATTAACCCTTTTTCTTTGAGAAGCTGTAGTTGGCTTTGATGCTCTTCGAGTTTTTTTAATTACTGTTGCATTACGGATAACTTGTTGTAGTCGTTGCAGCGCATCTTCTTTGTTTTTTTCCTGGGTACGGAATTGTTGAGCTTTAATTATAATTATTCCGTCGGCTGTAATACGAGAGTCAGCGAAGTGGAGTAACCTTGTTTTGTAAAACTCAGGCAAGGAAGAGCTTTTGATATTAAATCGAAGGTGTATTGCTGTAGAAACCTTATTGACATTTTGACCGCCTGCTCCTTGGGAGCGGGTCGCGGTCAAAATGATTTCATCAGTAGGTATCGAAATATATGGAGAAATTTTAAGCATGGTTGTCGTAGCTGTCTTGAACCATTGCAGAGGCGTTTAACAGGTATTTTTTGCTTTCTTTCATGTTACCTAATTCATAAAAGCATTTACCGAGTTTGATTGCTCTGTCTGTGTTTGCAGGGGAAACATCGACGGCTTTTTTTAAGGCCATATCGTATTGGCCAAACTCCTCAAGGATTTGGCCAATATAATAGTAAGGAGTTGATCGTTTGCTGTTATAGGCACTGGCCTCTTGAAAGGAGGCTAAAGCCTCACTTTTGTTGCCCTTACGCAGTTTTAATTTTGCATCATAAAGTGAATTGTAATAAAGGTCTGGATTATATCGATTGTTGAGCAATGTTTTCTGCTACTGAGAACTGGCTTTTGATAGCGGTTTAGTAGTAATTTTTTCATTATTTGACGGTAGAACGTTTTTGACAAGTCGCAGATCCTTTTCATCGACTTTGACTTCACCATTTATTGAAGCACCTTTCTCAACAGTAAGGTTAACTGTCGAAACATTGCCTTCAATGCGGCATCCTTTAATAACGTTCATATTCCTTGAATTGATATTCCCGTTTACTGTACCCTGCAGGGAGCATGTTTCGGACTCAATATCACCGGTGACAACACCGGTCTCACCGAGGATAAGGTATTCACCCTTAATATTTCCCTTTACTTGACCGTCGAGACGAAGTTTACCGGTAAAGTTGACATCTCCGACGACATTCATGCCATTGCCTATAATACTACTGATGGCGATGTTTTCTGAACTGTTTTCCTGACTTTGCTCAGAGGGATTCTTTTTAAAAAAACTCATAGGTATTCCTCGCAAGATTCATGATATTCGATTTGTTGAAGCGACCAATGATTTATTATGCATTAGGTATTTTACGTGCAATTCGGACGTAATTAATAGGATTTACTGATTGGCCGCGATAGATTATCTCGTAGTGAAGATGCGGTCCAGTGCTTCTTCCGGTATTACCAACTAAACCAACCGTTTGTCCTCGTTTAACTTTATCTCCGCGCGAAACAAGGCTCTTCTGCATGTGGAAATATCGTGTTTTGAAATGCTCAGAATGCTCAATTACAAGGTAGTTGCCCTCACCTTTTGTATACCCTTTTTCTATAACAATACCATCGGCGGTTGTAACTATTTTGGCACCGAGTCTTTCTCGGATGTCAATGCCGGCATGAAAGGCACCTTGGTTGTTGATCGGATCAATTCGTCGACCATATTCAGAGGTAATTTCTCCCCATACCGGCGGGCCCAAGGGGAGTGTTTTTATAGTCTCAAGGTAGTGATCTATTGTAAATGTCAGATCGTCCAGCGAGTCTTCCGACAGAGGAACAAAAGGACCACCACTATTGGAGGTTTCTTTTGGTTCTTTTACTTTAATTCCAACTGTTTTAAGAATGGACTCAATAACTTTACTTCGGCTTTTAAGCTCTGTGAGGGCATTGTTGAGAAGGGTTTCTTTCTCTTCATTTTTATCGAGTAGATTGTCTAGCGTTGATTGGAGCTGACGTTCTTTCTCTGCGACTTGTTTAGTTATTCGGTTCTCAAACTGCTCGTTCCAGGCTTTGGCAGATTGAAGTTCGTCTTGGGTAGTAGCAAGTGTCGATTTGAGGAGGATATTTTCAGTTGTAAACTTGATGCCAAGAGCCCCAAAAAGGAATAGCACTATCATTAGACTGGTTGAAAAGAAGATCAATGCCCTTATTTTCTTTTTTGAAATGGCATATGATTTTGTCTGCTTTCTTTCACCTGAAAGGACAATATATAAGTTGTTTTCCATGTCTACCTGAAATGTTGATGTGAGTAATATTGGCGGTTTAGTTGCGTACGTTTCTCTCTAACTCCATCGGACACCTTACGCTTTAGGTAAAGCAAAAAAGATACCAATACCACACAATACTCTGATTATGCAAAACTGACGGTGGTTAAGTCAATGAAAAAACGAAATTTATTTTAATTATGGTCTGTTTTTATCTTTCTCTGCTCTATGGCAATCCATAAACTTTTTAAACTTTTTTCAATATTTTCGTCATTAATACTTTTTACTGTAGATTCAAATGATTTAAGTCGAGACTCATCAATAGTTTTTGATTCCAGCTCTTGTGCCTGGGTAGTTTGATTTTGCTTTGCAAGGCTGAAGCTGGGGTCGAGTTTAAACTTGATATCGTTAATTTGGGGGATTGAATTTGTTCCTTCCCGACTTTTTTTGCTAAGCCTGCTAAGCTCACTATTAATTTGTTCAATTATTGTTTGTTTTTCAAACTGTAATTGTTGCATCCAAACTGAGTCTGATACCTTTACCCATAGGGTATTATCTCGAATAATATCTGGTTGCGCGTGGCTGGCTAATTCTCCTAAGACTATATCCCAAAACAAAAAGACCTGGTGAATCTCCATGCGATCCTGCCAGTTTTTTTCATGAAATACTGATTGCAGAAGCGATCCCAGGTCTTTTGCTGAATCATTATCTTGTGTTACCACGATACTTTAAAGAACTCTTCCTAGTGTTTGAATGAGCGTTGGCCGGTAAATTTCATTGCTACCTGAGGGGTAGCAGCGTTACAGGCTTCAATTGTTTCAAAGTCACGAAGAGAGCCGCCGGCTTGCAGTATGGCGGAAACCCCTTGGTTGATTCCAACATCGGCCCCGTCACGGAATGGGAAGAAGGCATCGGAAATCATAACTGAACCAGGAAGGCCTGCCTTATCGGCAATGGCTTGCTGGTCAATTGCTTCTTTGTCTGACTTGTTCCTCTTGCCTTGCTGTATTTCTAAGGTCATATCGCCGTAGGGGATTCCATATTTGTCAAAGCAAAGGATGTCAGAGTACTTAACGTATGCTTTGTTGACAGCAATCTCTGCAACGCCAACACGATCCTGTTCACCGGTACCGATGCCGACAGTGCAGCCGTTCTTGACATAAATTACAGAGTTAGACGTAACGCCGTGCTCAACAGCCCAGCCAAAAAGCATGTCGTCAATCTCTCTTTGATCGGGCTCCCTTACTGTTTTGTACTCAGTGCCTTTGAAAGTACTTACAGCAGGTTTAAGATCTTTAACGGTGCGTATAGAGTTAACAGCCGATTGTTGAACAATGATACCGCCATCGATTAAGCTCTTGAAGTCAACGAAACGGAACTTTTCGAAATCGGTGAGGCGGTCAATGCGGCTGATTTTTATAACGCGTAAATTTTTTCGACTTTGCAGGATTTCTAAGGCACCTTCTTCGAAGTCTGGAGCTGCGACAACTTCTAAATAATTGTGGCTGATCGCTTCGGCGGTGGCTTTGTCACAGGCGCGATTTAAAATAACACAGCCGCCGAAAGCAGCAATTCTGTCAGCTCTGTTGGCTTTGTTGTAAGCCTG
>JADGBM010000127.1 GCA_015231515.1 Desulfobulbaceae bacterium | reverse complement strand
AAGGAGGCTTTATGAAAAAAACTCTGGTGGGTCTGAGCGTTGGTTTATGTTTTTTTTCATCTTTACTGGGTGCTGGTCAATCTGCAGGCTCCTGGTGGGATAAAGGCGCAAGTATTCTTGAGTCGGTCACGAAAAAAACCAATGTCACGACATTGGCCGAACCGAGTGTTGCCGAGATTGGCGAGGCATTCAAACAGGCATTGGGGATTGGATGTGGAAATGTTGTCACAAAGTTAGGAGGCATGGATGGATTTAATGCTGATCCTCTCATTCATATCCCCTTGCCGGATCAACTGAACACAGTAAAAAACATGCTGGCTAAAGTCGGGATGTCCAAAGCAGTTGATGACCTTGAACTCAAACTGAATCGTGCTGCGGAAGCTGCGACTCCAAAGGCCAAAGAGCTGTTTATGCAGTCAATTGCCGATATGACCTTTGAGGACGTTAACACTATTTATAAAGGGCCTGAGGATTCAGCGACAAAATATTTCCAGGAAAAAATGACCCCTTCTTTGATGGAAGAAATGCGGCCAATCATTGAGGAGAGTCTCTCACAAGTGGGAGCGTTGCAGGCGTATGACAACGTCATGGGAAAATACAAAACCATGCCATTTGTTCCGGATGTAAAAGCAGATCTTTCCGATCATGTTGTGCAGAAAGGCATGGATGGAATATTCTTTTATATCGCAAAAGAAGAGTCAGCTATTCGCAGTGATCCATTGAAACAAACGACGTCACTTTTGAAAAAGGTCTTTGGTCATTTCTAACAACTCAACCATTATGGGTAGCATTGCTACAGGAATAAAGCCAGGTCTTGAAATATAAGATATGGTAAAGTGACAATTCAAGACCCTGAAAATGTGCGCTGCGCTTCGGTTTGCCCCAGAGCGCGGCGTTATTTTGCTCAATCTGACACCTAATCAATTACTCCTTAAAAAATATCCATATTAGAGCTTGCCAGTATCTCGAAATGAGATATATTGTTAGTATGCATGTCATTACACGAAAAAGACTACTTGATTTCTCCCGAAAACATCCAAGTTGCAGAAGTGCCATAGAGTCGTGGTATAGGATTATAAAATTCACAGACTTTCGTAACTTTGTTGAATTACGAGCAGTATTTCCAAGCGCGGACCAAGTAGGCAACTTTACAGTCTTCAATGTCGGAGGCAGTAAAGCCCGTTTAGTTGTAGCCATACACTACAACACGGGGAAAATTTATGTAAGACATGTCCTTACCCACAAAGAATATGACAAAGGCGCATGGAAGGAGGAATAATCATGAATACACAAATTGAGAAAATCGCAAAAGTTTGGCCAACCGTTCAGAATGTATTTTCTGTCCCACACAATGAAAAAGACTACAAAAAACTAGTTAGCCTCCTTGATGGTGTAATTGATGAGGTTGGGGAAAATGAAAATCATCCACTAGCATCATTAATGGAGTCTTTGGGGATCCTAGTAGAAACATATGAAGCAAATCATGTAAAACAACCAGAAGGAAATCCCATCGAGACTTTAAAAGTCCTTATGGCAGAACATGGCTTTAGGCAAACAGACTTAAAGGAAATAGGAAGTCAGGGAGTCGTGTCGGAAATTCTGAAAGGAAAACGTTCGCTTAACATTCGGCAGGTAAAAGCATTAAGTGAAAAGTTTCATGTATCTCCTGCTGTGTTTATGTAGAAAACCGCAATATTGGGGTGGCCATAGAAGATAACCAATTATTTGCAGATGAAACAGAAGACAATAACGTTGGAAGTTATCGAGAAGCTAACGATCTAGCGCAATGAACAATGGAGGCATCAAATGAACATTTCAGAGTTGAAAAAATTGAGTACTATAGACCGATTGCAGGCAATGGAGGCCCTTTGGGATAGTTTTTTATATGAAATGGATGAAATTGAAACACCTGAATGGCATGAAAAAATTCTTAGTGAGAGAAAAGTGAAAATTGCTAATGGAACTGCAAAATTTATTTCCCTTTCTGAACTGAAAAAGAGTCGGCAACAATGAAAGTCAAAGATGTTTTTGTATTAGAAGAAGCGTCTGACGACCTTAATGAAGGAAAACAATTAGGTCGTTAACCCCACAAGGAAGCATTGAATTATGGCGATAACATATGATGAAATAGAAAATGCATTCATTTTTGTCAGTATGGATCAGCAATATATGAATAACGCTTATCTTTGCAGGGAAACTGGGCGGATATTTTATACTTCGGAGATGGGTGATTCGGATGAACTCCCGGAGGATATTGACGAACCCAAATATATTTCTATCCCACATAAAAATGATCTTGATCTTGGCAAAGATCTCGTAATTGAATTCATGTCAAATTTTTTACCGGAAGAGCTCGACAGAGTTTACTCAATTTTTCGCCGTCAAGGTGCATATTCCCGATACAAAGACCTTTTAGCTGAAAAAGGCCTGCTTGATAACTGGTATAATTTTGAAAACGAGCGTCGAAAAGCAGCACTTAAAGAATGGTGCGCTGAAAACGATATTAACATTGGGGGTTAACCTACAGTGAAGGGGACGCGGGAAACTTGGGCGGCTTTTCAGGGACGATCTTACACGCGCCCTTACCGCAACGATATGTGGTGAGAAGGATAGACAAAGAATGCCCAAGAAAACAGTTAAGAGATCATCGGCTCGCACTTCGATTGCAAAAATGATAATCATTAACTGGTAGGCATTCTTAGACCGCACCTTGAGCAAAACAGAAGAGACGGACAGGATAAGGGCATACGAAAAATTCATGAAATATGGATTGAACTGTCATTATTGGAACGAATACATTTTTGAGGGCTATGCCAATTATACAGACCATGTCGTGTATTTAACGGGGATTCCAGATCAGCCAGATACTCTCCCGCATTCAGTGGAAAATAGGTGGAGTTGTTAGCCATAAAAATAACCATATAGACGTATAATAAAAATACTATTGATTGAACAATAAAGAGTACGGTATAATGTACTAAAATCTAACAACGAGGTGCATTATGCAAAGACTGAAAATTGACCAAGACATTCGCCCGATGTCAGAATTCCGTACTGGAATTGCTTCCTTCCTTAAACAAGTGCATGACACAAAGAGACCTCTAGTTATTACCCAACATGGCAAAGGGGTAGCTGTGTTAATTGATGTAGCAGAGTATGAAGCCATGCAAGAAAAAATGGAATTATTAGAAGATGTACAAACATCAATAGCACAGCTCAATGCAGGAAATGGCGTCGAACATAATGCAGCAAAATCTGCCATTTTGGGGCGGATTTCAAAATGAAAGTTATATGGTCCCCTCTGGCCATAGATAGAACGACAGAAATTGCAGGATACATAGCTCAAGACAATTCTACGGCTGCAACAAACTGGGTAGAAAACTTATTCGACAAAGTTCAACTCCTTAAATCCTCGCCAAAGAGCGGTCGTATAGTTCCAGAGACACACCGTGACGACATTCGTGAGTTGATATATGGAAATTACAGAATTATTTACCTTATAGAAAAAGAAAAAATATCAGTACTTACAATTCGTCATGGCAGACAAATTCTACCAATAGAAGACATCCAGCCATAACGAATAAGGTTAGATTTAGCACAATAGTGGGGGGCATAGTGTGGGCAGGTCATGCTATTAGAAAAAATTCGACTTAGCCAGGCGTGGATGAGGCTTGCCCGAAAACTATGCCAGTTCGTCCACCGCCAGCTTGTATTTCGGATCCTCCCAATAATTCACATCGATGATGGCCGAGGCATTGTCGAGAAGTTGACGGCAGTCCTCGCTCAAGTGGCGAAGGCGAACGGTTTTTCCCAGTTTGGCGTATCGTTCCGTCAGTCTGTTTAGCGATTCAATGGCTGAATGGTCAACCACTCTTGATTCCTTGAAATCAATGATGATCTCCTGAGGGTCATTCAGGACCTCGAATTTTTCCTGGAATACTGCAATAGAGCCGAAGAACAGAGGGCCGTAAATGTGATAGTGTTTGGCCCCGTTCTCGCCAATATGTTTCCTGGCCCGGATCCTTGTCGCATTTTCCCAGGCGAAAACCAGTGCCGAAATCACCACGCCGATGAGGACGGCCACGGCCAGATTGTGGAAGACCACGGTCACCACTGCGACCGTGACCATGACGAATACGTCTGTAGCTGGAACCTTGCGAATGATGTTCAGGCTGGCCCATTCGAAGGTGCCGATGGCCACCATAAACATCAGGCCGACCAGCGCCGCCATGGGTATTTTTTCGATCAGCGGTGCGCCCACCAGAATGAAAAGCAGCAGGGCGACAGCGGCGACGACTCCAGACAGGCGTTTTCGGCCTCCGGAGCTGATATTGATAATACTCTGGCCGATCATGGCGCAACCGCCCATGCCACCAAAGAATCCGGTCAGCAGGTTGGCACTACCCTGCGCCAGGCATTCCTTGTTGCCGCGGCCGCGGGTCTCAGTCATCTCATCGATAACCGTCAGGGTTAGGAGGCTTTCAATCAACCCCACCAGGGCCATGATCAGCGAATAGGGGAATAGTATCCTCAGGGTTTCGAGGTTCAAAGGCACAGAAGGCAGATGAAACCTGGGTAATCCTCCGGCAATGGAAGCGATATCGCCCACGGTTCGGGTGGGAATTTCGAAATAGATGATGACGGCGGAAACCCCGACAATGGCAGCAAGCGAGGCAGGAACAGCCTTGGTAAGCTTGGGCAGGAAGTGAATAATTGCCATAGTAGCAAGCACAAAGCCAAGCATGATCCACAACGGCATGCCGCTTAACCACGATGAAGAGTTATCAGTTCCAGCGACCTTGAACTGGTCGAGCTGTGACATGAAGATCACGACGGCAAGGCCGTTTACAAAACCGAACATAACCGGGTGAGGCACCAGGCGGATGAACTTGCCTAGACGAAGCAGGCCGATTGCTATCTGGATGATCCCCATCAAGACCACAGCTGCAAACAGGTATTCCACACCGTGTCTGGCCACCAGGCTGACGATGACCACGGCGATGGCACCGGTTGCCCCGGAAATCATGCCGGGCCTGCCTCCGACAAGTGCGGTGACGAGGCCGATGATGAAGGCCGAATAGAGGCCTATCAGAGGGCTTACATTGGCGATAAGCGAGAAGGCGATGGCTTCGGGAACCAAGGCGAGAGCGACTGTCAATCCGGAAAATATTTCGTTCTTAGCGGTGCGCTGCGAGTTCTTCATTGATTCAATAAACGTCATGCAAATCCTTTCTTTTGGGGTAATGTGTCCCGCGCCCTGAAGCTCGGGGTGCTGAAAATACTGTTGGCGTAGGGTTTGCCAGGGATGGCGAACTCTTCAGTGCTTAATCTGTCGGAGGTCGTCACCAGCCGATTGTGGCGATGCGAACCAGCCAAGGCCTTGAGATCCCCCGTAGTTACGGTAGGGATTCATGGGGATGTAATTTCGAATTGCGCTTATTCCTGGTGTCTGAAACTTGGCATGCAGTGGACAGCGGAGAACACTTGGAGGCAAAGTAGAGAGTGTTGCAGAAATGAAGTGCTGTATATAGCAGATTGCAGCAGTGAATTCAAGGTGGTTGTTCGCTTTATGGGATCACACGAAACCGGCTCTGCCACGCAATCTGTTTGCTTGATAACCACTATCACGCCATCATTGAGACAGATATTGCCGCAGAGGGCCGGTCACGGCGCAATGAGCTGGCCGTGGAAGTGCACATCACCTATGGGTATACGTTGAAAGAGATTGCCGATTGTCTCGGGATTCATTATACAAAGTTTAGCAAGGGTGTCTCAGATAGCAGGCAAAAGTGATTTTTCAAGACCTCTGACCCTAGGGCCTAGCGTTAACTTCCGATTACGACAGGCGTAAGCAGCGTCAAAAAAACATGAAAGCATTCAATATTCTATTAATCATCATGGTATGCAGTCTGGCATCCCTCATTGCTTCGCCTCTAAAAACCAGAAAAAGAATTACACGAGAAAGTCTTCTATTTTATGGCGTACATGAACCTTGGGCTAGTATTTACCATCTCCTTCATTTTGGCCCTTTGGAGATGGTGATGAATAAACAAACTGGATCTTTGGGGAACGGGTGGTAGATAGGATCCTGGCCGGATGTGTGGCAGCCCAGGCATTTGCCGACCGTGAGTATTCGATGAATTTCTTCAGCTTGAAATGGACGCATATTGGGCCGGAAGCTCTTTTGCAATGGAACCCCGTCTATCGAAACAAAGGCATCTAAAGCAGGCACTTTGCCAGCCGTTGTTTCCGTTCCCAGGGAGACAGGGTCAAACTGCCAGGCCCCTGTTTCATCCTGCCAGGCAGTCCCCTCACCAAGCCCGACTGTTTTTGTTGAAGTGTGGCAGTCCGGGCAGCTTCGGCCTTTCAACTGAGTAGTATGCGGGTCAATTGCGGCCATGGTAAATGAGTAAAATGAGTCTGTCATTGTGCCGTCCTCATCCTTGATGCTAACAACATCCTGGCAGCCGGGCGTGACAGGCATTATTCTGTTGTTCCAAATGCCGAGGGCGGGTTTTTCGTAACGGATGTACGATCTACCTTCTTGCCACCAGCCTGGTGTCTCTTGCAGGGTGAGTTTGTCGAGATGGGTTTCACTCTTGTCCAGTTTGACATGGCATCCATAGCATTGTGGAACCCAGCTGGAGTGGCAGGCCTGGCAGGAAAGGCGGCTATGTCCGGGATCTTCACAGGAGGCGGCTACCGGAAGATTAACCGGATGTGGTTTGTCGTCGAGTTTACTTGTTAGTGTTGGTGGTGTGGTCTGCGTGTTCAGGTTGTTGAGTTGATTGTTTTTTGAGGTAACTCCCGGATTTAACGAAGTGTGGCAGGTTTCGCAGTGGATTTCGAGTTGTTCTTCAAAATGAGCGTAACGAGTGCCGTCCCCCATGATTTCATTGCGGGTATGGCAGTCAATGCAGGTCATGCCCCGGGCAAAATGAATGTCTGGTGGAAGCTCCAGGAAGAACCGATCTCCTGGCAGCCGATTCTTTGATACGTCACCGTCCTTGTAAGGGGTGCCATAGCCTTCCGCTTCATAAACCCCCTGATACGATATGCCGATTCTGCCGCTTCGGTTATGGCAGCGCACACAATTTTCCATGGGAACTTTTTTAGTGATAAGTGGATGGCCTTTTTCCGGGCCGTCACTGGGCAAGGCCGGATTTGTCAGATAATGACAGGCTGAACAGCCCCCGCCTTTTTGACCGAAAAAGCCAGGCAAGTCACCCTTTTGTTTCCAGAGATCGTCAATGATATCGTGCGGCGCGTCCTGACCAATGAGCACAAACGTAAACAGGCACCCATGGGCCTTAAGGTGACCAGCAAGGCCTTTGGCTATGGCAGGCGATATCCGACCACCCAAAATTTTCGAGAAAATGGCTAAATGGCCCTTAATAAATCTTACCCGCATAATTGGATAGCTGCCCTGAAGAGACTATTTTCACGCCCTCACGAGCCCACAAGACCCCACCAGGGACATAAAACCAAATTCGCGGTTTTGCTCCTTCTTGTGGCAATCTTTTTTTTAATAGTTCGTGAAAACCTGACCAACAGACCAGACCAACTCTACCAAACTCTCTCCGGCCAGGTTGAAATGTGCCTGGCCTGCCACCAAAAAGAAATACTCGACCCGGCCCATGACACAAAAATTCTCGGCTGCTCGCCTTGTCATTTGGGGTCACCATTAGCCATTGACAAGGATATTGCCCATGAAGGCATTGTTAAAAACCCTGGTGATCTGCGTGTCGTCGAAAAAACCTGCGGAGTTCAAGGCTGCCATGGCCTTGACACCCACAAGGTCAAAAACTCTCTAATGGCCACCAATCGGGGCATCCTGGCCACACTTCTCTATTATTGGGGCGAGGCTCCAGACCAGAATG
>JADGBM010000126.1 GCA_015231515.1 Desulfobulbaceae bacterium | reverse complement strand
TGGATCCCCGATAACGACATTCGGGGATGACGACCGTAAACCATCGTAATTTCGTCATTCCGGCATGTTCTTGGCCGGAATCCAGAAGATAAACAAAGCAATCTGCCTCCACTTTTGGAGAAGTTACAATACAATATTGGGACAGACCCCGATTTTTAATTGGGGTCTGTCCCCAATTTACCTCGGGGAAAACAATTACAGGGGCTTTGGTTAATCAGGGGACGCTTAATGTGGGGGCTCGCAATATGACAGTCGCTGGTAATATAACAGGGGCGGGAAATTTAGGCCTGTCCTTATCGTCGAGCACTTCCGGATATATTGTCAACTCTACCAATACAGCCGGTTATGCTCCAGGAGCAGCGGTAACCGTTTCGCCAACGCTAACAACGTCTATTGCCGATGGAAGTAAATATGCCCTTATTAGAGGAAAGGTGGGTAATGCGCCAACGCTGGCATCAATTACAGCCCCATCAAGTGGGTTGCTTTCATGGACTGTAACGGACGGAACAGCCTATGCTGGTTCGACCGATATAAACGGATATAGCATTATTGCCGAGGACGTTGTGATGGTGGCAACGCTACAAGAAGCAGCGTCATTAGCAGGTGTTTCTGAAAATACATCCGCTTCGGTTGATGCGGCGGCAAGCTACACAGGGGACAATGCTCAGTTAAAAGAAATTAGCCGTACTGTTCAGAATTTGTCGACGGCAGACGAAGTTAATAAAGCAGCCGTTGAACTTAGTCCAGACGTAACGCGTGGCGTAATTGAAGGGTCGAATAATGCAGTTATCGGAACGCTCAAAACAATTTCAACGCGTAGTGATATTATTCGGCTAGCTAGCCGTAATGTTATTACAGGGGTTAATGCAGGTGATGCAACTAAAAAGGCAGGGTTGTGGGGACAGTTTTTGGGTCATTATAGCGATCAAGAACAGCATGATGGGTTTGATGGGTATGTAGCTGAGTCGTCGGGAATTGTGTTCGGGATTGATACGCAGGTAAGCGATCAGGTTCGCCTAGGAGCGGCACTTTCTTATACAAATTCTCGGGTGAGCTTATCAGGAATAAATTCGGATGATAAAACAGATATTGATAGTTATCAGTCAACGGTCTATGGATCCTACATAGGGCACCCCCATTATGTTGATTGGTCGGTATCGTATACTAATCATCAATATGATACGCGTCGACTTATTTCATATACAGGATTTTCTGATACAGCGACAGGCGACCATGATGGTCATCAGTTTACAGTTGATGTCAATGGTGGTTATCCGCTTGAGTTTAAAGAGCTTATTGTCACGCCAGTGGCGGGGTTAACCTATTCCATGCTTCAGCAACAGGATTATATGGAATCAAGTCAGAATGGATCTGCATTGAGCGTAGATGATCGAACCGATTATTCGCTGAAGTCATCGTTAGGGGTGCGTGTGTCTAAAACATTTGAATCTGATAAATTTATGTTCACGCCTGAGTTCTCAACGATTTGGCAATATGAGTTTGAAAATGATCCATCGCTAACGACAGCGTCTTATGTAGCAGGCGGATCAAGCTTTACGAGTCGATCGGTGGGGGTTTCATCAAATGCGTTTATTCCAGGGTTAGCCTTAACCTTTGAAACCAAGGATAATTTAACCATACGATTAAAATATAGTGGCGAGACCCGCAAGCACTATCTGGGGCATAATGCGATGGCTGAAGTGCGCCTTGCTTTTTAATGGTTAATTCTTTGCAGTATCGTATGCTTTTAAGAATTCTAAAGCGTGTGAGTTGCTTTATCTTCATTGTTCCTTTGATATCCTGCACGTCTGCTCATCAATTCATAAACCATGCTGATAATATTGCTCGCCAGAATTACTTAAGTAAGAAGATCGTTCGGACAAATTTATTTTCTCTTGTTACATATTCTAAATTTAATGACACCGGCCAAAGTGTTCATGTTTACATCGAGGGGGATGGGCATGCATTTACGGCCAATAAGTATCCTTCTAGTGATCCTACCCCGCATGACCCCGTTGCGCTAAGACTGGCTGCGTTAGATCCCCAGCCAAATGTTTTATATATCGCAAGACCTTATCAATATCTTGGTGAGCAGTCTGATGCAGAACAGAAATATTGGACATCTCATCGATTCTCACAGGATGTTGTGGATGCTGTAGATCAGGCCATTGATCTTTATAAAGAGCCCGTTCATTCTTCTAGGATCAAGCTTTTTGGATTCTCCGGCGGTGGCGCGATCGCGACCTTGCTATCAGCCCAAAGAGGCGATGTTGATTTTCTTGTGACCATTGCTGGGAACCTGGATCATCGCATGCATAGTGAGATCCATAAAGTTGATCGCTTGAAAGGGTCTTTGGATCCTATTGATCATGTGGCCCGGCTAATTGGGGTCGAGCAAATTCATCTTGTTGGGGAAAATGACCGTATTGTCCCCAAAGAAATAGCTGAATATTTTTGTCAAATGAGCCGGGATGCCGGGGGAAGGTGCCAGGTCATTAAAGTCAGGGGTGTTTCACATGCAAATGGTTGGGCAAAGCTTTGGCCGAGACTATTAAAAGACAGGTTCTAGCCTATTTCACCCATCGATCCTATTTAGCGAATTAAAGCATAAGACCTCTATAAAGAATATTGGAAGAATATTGGGACAGGCCCCGATTTTTAATTGGGGTCTGTCCCCAATTTACCGCCCAATTTACCCAATTTACCCATGCTTTTTTGCTGATTGCTTGTTGTACGAGAAATTCACCGGGACTGTTTTTCCTTAATACCCGAGACCTGGGCAACAATTTTATGACCGGAACAAAATAATCCTAAAAATAGTCCCGCAGGGAGAGTTATTAGAAATCACCAATGATCCCTTATGGGCCTCGGCAATTTTCTGAACAATAGCAAGCCCGAGGCCGGTTCCCTTCTTTTTGGTTGTAAAAAAGGGAATAAAGACTTGCGATTTTTGGTGCAGCGGGATGCCACATCCATAATCGGTCACATCAATGATAATATTTTGGCCTTCTACTGAGGTTTGTATTGTCACTTTTCCCCCTTCCGGGGATGCCTGAACGGCATTAAGCAGAATATTAACAATCATCTGTTCCATGCGGTTGGCATCAAAGGCAACTTGAGGGAGGTCAGGTAAAAGCAGACTTTCAACTATGACCCCCTTCGCCCGTGCTGGCTCTGCCACGATAAGCAAACTGTTGTGTACCAGCTCATTGAGATTTCCCAAGTAAAGTTGCAGCTCCAGTGGCCTGCTAAAATCAAGCATGGTATGAAGCATTTTTTCCAGCCGTTCCGTTTCCTGTATAATGATATCGGCCTTTTGTAAATCGGGATCGTTACTTTTAAATTTCTTTTTAAGTTGCCGAGCAAAACCGCCAATGGCAATAAGTGGTGTTTTAATGTCATGGGCCACGGCGGCAAGGGATTTTCCCATTGCTGATAGTCTTTCATCCTGCAACAACCGTTCATGGGCAACAATCTCTCGGTCTTTCAGTATACCAATAAGCGTTGCCAGCAAATTGTAGAGTACCACCGACAGAAGTCTATCAAAATCATTCGGGGAAAAGCCCTGCCAATGCCAATAAACCAAGGGAACGTAGCAACTGGTAATTCCGATAGAGGTTAACAATCCACCCCGCAGGCCAAACCAGAAACAAGCAAGCACAATTGGCAGAAAATAAAGTTCTCCGTAAAAAACGTGATAGTAGTAAAGAGTACGGTCGGTAAAATAATGCAGAAGGCTGATGCCAGCCACAAGGATAACAATAAGGGTTATTTTAATTGCTCTTTTTCCCAAGGGGACCCCATTACAAACATTTTCAAATTTGACAATCATAAATGCGGTGATACCCGCCACATAATCAGACAAAACGGAAAGATCGAAGATAAGCTACTGGAGCTATCTGTTTATTACTCTGCAAAGAGGTGGAAAAATCTGCTCCAGCAGTTGCCCTTACTATTTATCTTTGAATAAGTCCAACTCTGGATATAGCTTTTTGGCACAATTCGGGCATATCCCATGACTGAATTGTGCCTCTGAGTGATCGCTGATATAGGACTCTATTTGACTCCAATATCCTTTGTCATCACGGATTTTTTTGCACGAGGCGCAAATTGGCAAAAAACCTTGAAGGATTTTAACCTCTTTCTTCAAAAATTCTAATTTTGTGACATCTCTATTGCTTCCGCGGATGCCAAGATCCATCCCATTTTCATCATGGACATGTCGGCAGACCTGATCAATCCATCGAACGTCCCCTGATTTGGTTATGAGACGGAATTGTACGGGTTCAACCTCACCATCTTCTGTCACACCGTGGCGGTGCGTTTTCCATTTTGTCAAGTCATCAGGATGAATAATTTTTTTTAATAAATCATTGTTTTGATAAAATTCTTCTGGGGAGTAACCAGTGATTGAAGTACAGGATGGAGAAACATAGAGGTAGGTTCCGTCAATACCTTGCCAATACTCCCAATCGCAGGAGAAATCAGCAATTAAGCGGAATTTCTGGTCGCTTTTGGCCAACGCCTCTTGCGAGACAGTAAGCTCTTCATTTAAAGATGATATTTTCTTCGAGTAGACAGAGAGTGGCTTGTAAACAAACAGAAAAAGTAGCGGTATTAAAAGAACAATTAAAACAGCCTGATCAACAAATACCCATAAACTATATGGAGTTTTAGTATGATACGTTATGAGTAAGCCAATCGCTTCTGCTATCATTACAGAAAAGATAATAACTAATAGCGTGTTTTTGATAGGCGGTGAAAAACGTTTGGGTTTCATTTCCATCTTCCATGGTAGAGGATATGTTACGACGATCTTCATCGTAGTGAATTTTTTTCAAATTATCTTTACAGCACAAGATATTCTATGTTTTTTCGCATTCTTTGAACAGCTTTTTCAATTAATCACTCGCAACAACTTCTAGTCATTTTCACAAAGAGCCATTTTTCCGTCTCAACTATCAGATATGTCAGCAATCCTGCAAACACGATCCGAGCCCAGGCCCCGAGGTCAATGGGAGCGCTCTGAAACAAACGATTCATTACCGGCAGATAGGTATAGGCAATCTGCACAGGCAGAATGGGCAGGGTGACACCAAGAAAAATGGCGGCCATAATGACCAGCCCTTCACCCAGATTTGTTGGCAGGGTCCATACGATGGATGATAAGTAATCGCTTTTTCAGCGGTGGGCCGGGAGAAAAAATTTACCTCTCCTAAACCTCTGCGCGAAGAAAAAACGCGCCCAAAACTTCCAATTTGCCGATTAACAGCCAAGGTCCTCAGTTCATTACCACTCAATCAGGCTGCCGTACCACTCGAAAATTTAAGCAGCCGCCCATTATCCCTAAATAACCCCTCAAAATTTACTACTGTTTTTTGAGAAATGTGTCAACCATTTGTTCGATTCACCGGCACCAGGCCAATATAGGCACAGTGTAAACTTTTTTTATAGTTGGCTGCGGTTAGATCACACTTTTCCTGTTCGGCGGCCAACAATTTACTAAATTGTTATAAAAGGCTCTTCATAAACGGGCCAGCCGTCATCGAATGGTTCGTATTCACGCTCTTTGATTTCCGCAATTGTTTCTGCAGGCGGGCTCGCCTTGTTTGGAGGGCCTCGTTTCGTCTCTTTCCATAGACCCAGGTGCTCAAGAATCTTTCGAATGACCGGTTTCTCGGTAATGAAACTGATAATCTTCATCTCCCCATGGCACTTGGGACACTCCAGGGGATCAACCTCCCATATTTTCTTGATGCATTCACGCCAAGTCGGTGAAGGAATCCGCCTGGGTTTATAGTTGGAGACATCGAGAATCGTTATTTTATCGGCTTCCTGCTGATCTTTAGCTTCCGCCGTCTCAGCTTTTAACCTATTCCCGCGCATCCGGTTTGAATACCAGCCATAATACTTCACCAGCTGAAAGTTCTTATTCGGGATATGCTGGGTGATAGAGGCAATAAACTCTTCAGCGGTGTATATGGAAAAATTCTTCTTGCCGCCTTTGATCTTGCGGTGGGTCATCTCGGAGTCTGCGCTTAACTCGATTTATAAACCACCATACCAGAGTTGCTGTTATAGGTGATTTTCCCGACCGAAAATGGGCTTCTGAGGATATACTGTGCCACAGCTGTCTGACCTTTTTGATCGTCACGGGCAATGAGCACGCCGTTGTCCACGGAAAAGCCCAGCATTATTAGGGTCAGAGCATTATTAGGGTCAGTGTCAGATTAAATGTTTAATTTTACTCTGACCCTATTTAATTTGCTATTTAATTTGACCCTATTTAATTGCTATTTAATTACTTACTGAAACTCGGCCAATTTATGCCACAAGGGCGCAGGTTGATTGAAAGGCCTGGTTTGTAGGAGATCACCCCCGTGAGCGATAAACTGAAAATTAGTGGTAATCAGATTTAATCTTGATTGCCGAATTTTGATTGCCGCAATCAATAAGTATACCTCATTGGAGTTATACTAAATCAATAAAAGGAAACCTCGTCAATCCAAATAGTTCCCTCAACTTGCGCCTCATTTTGGGTTTCTGTCACCAGCCATTGCAATAATTCAATTTTATCTAATTCAAGCCTCTGGTTTGTTCCTTTCTTTTTCGCCCAGTTTCTTTGAAGTGTCAGGGTAATAAAAGGTATTGATATCTCCTGCCAATTATTATTGATACCAATTTGCTTAAACCAGTTTTCATATTCCGGAGATTCCTTCTCGCTGTCTTTAAGTTGAAATCTGAGGGTTATGTCTCCCGTACTTTTAGCAAAAAATTTTATCCCCGTATACTTATCTAAAATCCTTTTTTGATTGTTTTGCAAATCTGCGACAATTCCCATGTCATCAAATTTGAGGTCTTTTTCTGTGCCTAATTTATAGGTCATGGCCAGAGAACGTTTTGTGCCGTTTGCACCTTGCCGGTCATCAAAGTAAACAAACTGATAACCTCCAATGCCGGTTCTCTTCTCTTTAGTTCTGCCAAGTATCCAACCTTCGACAAGGTCATTAGCCGGGTTCTCAAAGTCACCATTGATGTTGGTAATATTTCTGAATGCCTCGGACTTAAGTTCACTTAAGGAGCCAAGCAAATTTATTGCTGTGACAATTTGACCGCTTTCGGTGTTAATCAGCCGAAGATTTGCATTCCACTTATCATCGTTGGGCATGAATGTTCCGGTTAATATGAGGTCCGCGCCAAGAAGGTTCCCCGCTTGCTTAATATATTCAGGATCAACAATGCCAGATTGTGACAGCTTGATTTCATTTAAGATTGTCGATAATTTCTCTCTTTCAACAACGTTGAACTGGCCTGATTGAACTAAAGCAGAAGTCATGTCTTCCTGAATATACTTGGCAATGTCCTGGTTGTGTCCGGAAACAACCGAGAAATCGGTGATAGCTATTATTTTTTTGTCCAAATACAGTTCGCCTGAGTCGCCAACTTCAAATTCGTGTTTTTTGCTGCTGGCACTAACGAGAAGAGTGTTGCCGGAAAATCTTAAAACAACGACCTTCTCGCCCATAAAAATAGTTGTTTTGTCCTCGAGAAAATAAGTGCTGTCGATAATATGCTGAGCCAAGCGCAAGGCAAATTTAGATTTCTCAGAAAAGAGCACGGGCTTGTTTAATAATAGAGTCAAGGCTTTCCCGTCGATTTTCGTAATTTGGGCGGTCAAAGAAAAATTTGGGGTAATATTCAAGGCGCCACCGCTGGAATCTTTCTGGATTTCAGGTGTGCAGGCTGAAAGCAAAAGAGAACACCATATGCTAGAGAGAAATATCGTTTTTAAGCATACTTTCATTTACAAGTCCTTGTCTGGAATTTCAACTTGGGCTCAGGCCTTAAGCAGCGCTTGGCGCAGCTTTCGCCAACGTTGTCATTTTTTTAGCAATTTTTTTCCTCAAAACAGTCTTCTCATGA